>JAQCGX010000016.1 GCA_027619975.1 Nitrospinota bacterium | reverse complement strand
CTAAAACAAAGCCATCTCCTTAAGTTGACGATTAGGAGCATTTAGTCAATTTTTAGAGATACCCTTAACTTCCTGCCCGAAAGAAACTGCATGCAGTTCCGTTTATTATCAAGCCGTCTCTCGGTGATCGGTTGGCTCCTGATTGGAGCTTGTCTCCTCACCTCCTGTCAGTCCGGGATGACACCCACATCCCATTTGAATCAGGAGACCATCTCTCTCGATGACCTGCTAAAGCGATTGGTTTTCAGGCAAAGCGGGTTGACCGACCTGAAATCTTTTATTTACACCACCATTGAGATAAAGGACAAAAAGCGGTCTTTTCGCCAGGCCCTGGTCGTCCGCGAGGCTGATTCGCTCCGCATCGAGACGCTGAGTGTGCTGGGCCAGCCGCTGGGAGTTTATATTTTCAATGGCAGGAACGTGGAAGGCCATCGTTCGATCCTATATGATCTGCGTCGCAAACAGATTCTTCTGGGCAAGGAGGTTCGGGAAGCGCTGCTGCAGACTCTCGGAATGGATATTGCGTTGGGAGAATACATCAGCGTGTTTTACGGAAATATTCCCCGGCTCGAATTTCTGGAAATGACGAGCGGCGCCCTGAGCAAAGAGGGAACCGTCTATTTTTTGACGGGGGTGGACCCGGTGGATAAAAGCCGCATGGAAATTGAAATCGATGCGTACACGCTTTTCCCCAACCAAATTACCCGTACCTTGATAAATGGAAAAACCATTCGTGTAAAGTGGCAGGACTATCGTGAAGTTCAGGGCCGCGATTTTCCTCATCAAATCATTATCGAGTTTCCTTCCAAGGGTGAGCGCTTGACTCTTGTCTATAATGACCCGGTCATTAATGCCGGAATTTCGGACGATACTTTTCAACTTTCTCCTGTCAGTAATAATGTTTCCTTGTCGCAAAATTAGCAGATTGCATGAAACTGTCCTTTAAAACCCCCGCGAAAATTAATCTGGCGCTTCACATTCACCATAAACGGGAAGACGGGTATCACGAGCTTGAAACCGTGTTGCAGATGGTTTCCCTGTACGACCATATTGACCTTGAAACCCTTCCCTCGGGAATCGAGTTAGAATGTGATGAGCCGGGCATCCCAAAGGACCACACCAATCTGGTGGTGCGGGCGGCGCAGTTTCTTAAGAACGCCTATCCGGAAAAAAGCCGTGGCGTACGAATAAGCTTAAAAAAAAATATTCCTTCCGGTGCAGGGTTGGGCGGAGGCAGCGGCAATGCGGCGGGGGTTCTCATGGGGTTGAACGTGCTTTGGGATATGAAATTGGGCCGGGAGGATCTGGTGCCTCTGGCCCGAAAACTCGGCGCGGACGTCCCCTTCTTCCTTACCGCTCCCTGTGCGTTTGGAAAGGGTCGCGGCGACGAGGTGTCACCCCTCCAAACCACTGCTAAATTTCATGTTTTACTCGTTAACCCAGGGATTTCCATTGCCACATCCTGGGTTTACCAGAACCTAAATTTGAAGTTGACAAAGCGGACAAATAATATTAGCATCTTAAAAAAATTTTTATTGGAATCACAGGTTGCCTGTTTGGGGAAGTGTTTGGGGAACGACTTGGAACCCGTTGTTTTTAAAAGGTACCCTGAGATTCTGGCGCTCAAGGAAGGCCTGTCTGATTTGGGGGCCAACGGTAGTCTTTTGTCTGGAAGTGGCTCAACAGTCTTTGCTATTTTTGATAACCCTGATCGCGCAAAAAACGCATACGCCAAAGTAAACAAAGGGAGCGGGGAAGTATTTCTTACGGAAACCGTGTCGAGTTTTTCCGAGTTTTGGCCGCAGGAGATGTTGAGTTACGCCTTAAGGTAAGGTAAGGAAGACCCTGTTAATAAATTGAGTTTGATCTTATCGTGATAATCTAAACCCCTCCCCGATATTCAGTTTCCGCTTCATTTCAGTATTCAATCAACCTAGGTTTCATCTGGACAGGACTTTTCTCCCAGAGTCAGGAAAGAGTTGGCAGTGAGTGGGCAGAGTAAGGCATTATAATAATTGGGGTAAGGTGATTTTTGGGGCGTCGACAAGAGGCTAGTCACAGGATTTTGATTCCTGCAACGGAGGTTCGAATCCTCCCGCCCCAGTTCATTTCTTGAGTGTGAAATCGTATGAGTGATAATGGCAACGGCAAGGTTTTGGTCTTTTCCGGCAGGTCTAACCCGGAGTTGGCGAAAGATATATGCGGGTATATGGATGTTCCTCTGGGGCGCTGCATGACCCGCGATTTTGCGGATAATGAGATTTTTGTGAAAATCGACGAAAACGTCCGGGGTGGAGACGTTTTTGTGATTCAATCGACCTGTAATCCCGGAAATACCAATCTGATGGAAATGCTCATCATGATAGATGCGCTCAGGCGCTCATCCGCCAAGCGAATCACGGCCGTGATTCCCTATTACGGGTATGCAAGGCAAGATCGAAAAGTCGAGCCAAGAGTGCCCATCACAGCCAAGCTGGTAGCAAAAATGTTAGAGGCGGCAGGAACCGACCGGGTGCTGACCGTCGATTTGCATGCGGGGCAAATCCAGGGATTTTTTAATGTCCCTGTGGATGATTTATTTGCCATGAACGTGATGGTCAAATATATTAGGGGGCTCAATCTGGAGAATTTAATCGTTATTTCTCCCGATGCCGGAGGGGTGGAACGGGCGCGAGCGTTTGCCAAGCGGCTGGATACCTCGCTGGCGATTATCGACAAGCGCCGGGAAGTGGCCAACGAGGCAAAAGCGATGAATATTATCGGTGACGTTAAGGGCAAAGTGGCGTTTATCGTGGATGATATGATCGATACCGCCGGGACGTTGATGGAAGCGACCAACGCCTTGCTGGGAAAAGGCGCTAAAGAGGTCCATGCCTGTTGCTCGCATCCGGTGTTTTCCGGGCCGGCAGCGGAGAGAATCGGCGGGTCGCCCATTAAAAGCATTGTTACCACAAATTCGATCCCTTTGCCCGAGGCATTAAAAAATAATTCAAAAGTAAAAATTTTATCCGTCGCCCCTCTTCTGGGGGAGGCTATTATCAGAATTCACCGTGAGACATCGGTAAGTTCATTATTCGATTGATTGGGAGTTTGGCATCATGGCCTCAGCAACATTAAATGGACAAATTAGAGTGCAGGGTAGTAAATCTGACGCCCGCAAGATCCGGCGAGAGGCATCTCTTCCCGCCGTTCTTTATGGTTTGAAGGACAACGTTTCCCTTAAAGTGAACCAGAAAGAACTTGGTAAAGTCATGGAAAAGCATGGCCATAACGTGCTGATCGCTTTGACCATCGAGGGCGACAGCACGCAACAGCGTCAGGTCATTGTGAAGGACTATCAAAGACATCCGTTGCAAACGGACTGGCTGCATGTCGATTTTCTTGAAATAGACATGCACAAAAAGACGCGAGTTCTTGTTCCCGTCAAACTGGTGGGTCATTCCCCTGGCGAAAAACAGGGCGGAATGGTCAATCACGCTATCAAGGAAATCGAAGTGGAATGTCTGCCAGGAGATATCCCCGACGTGATTGAGATCAATATGCCGGACGTTAAATTGGGAGAAGTGGTTCACGTCAGCGATCTGAAACTTTCCGATAAACTGGAAATTATGGGTGATCCCGGCAATGCCGTCGTCAGCGTTTATGTCGAGAAGGTGAAAGAAAAAGCTACTGGGGAAGTTGAAGGAGCTGAGGGTGCGGCGTCTCCGGCGGCGAAGCAAGAAAAACCAGCGGCCGCCAAATAAAGGATTGATATCCCCGCCGTGTTTCTTATTTTGGGCCTCGGCAATCCCGGACCCCGTTATGAGCTGACGCGCCATAACGCCGGGTTTATTGTCGTTGACAATCTGGCGGATAAGCATCGGATTCCATTGACCCATCACAAGTATCGTTGTCAGTATGGGGAAGGGGAAGTTTGCGGTGTGCGGGTCATGGTGGCGAAACCCATGACTTACATGAACGAGAGTGGAAAATCGGCGAAAGCCATTCTTTCCGCGTTAAATATAACCCCGGACCGGGTCATCGTCGTTCATGACGATATTGATCTGCCGCTTGGCAAGGTTAAAACCAAGAGCAAGGGCGGAGATGGCGGCCAACGGGGTTTGCGCTCGATTGCCGAAACCTTGCGCACGAAAGAATTTCACCGTGTGCGGATAGGGGTCGGCAGACCGGAGCATCAGGATGATATCGTTGATTATGTTTTATCTTCCTTTGAGGAGGAAGAGATCCAGCAATTTAATGATGTGATTGAACAGGCAATGGGGCTGATTGAATCCATGCTTTCGGAATTGAGCAACAGAACACTATAAACGGAGGGATAATCGGAATGTTAAAGGAATACACAGGAGAGCTGATATTCGTCAGCATTTCCATGGTGATCTATTTGTTAATGGCCACCTTTGACGCATCGCCAAACTTTGCCTATCTGGGGGTTGTATTTGGACTTTTTGGTCTGGTTATCGCCTGGAAAATATTTGAAAATCTGGACGATCAACCTGCGGGCAACGAAAAAATGACGGAAATCGCCGATGCCATTCATGAGGGGGCGATGGTATTTCTTGCTCGAGAATATAAAATTTTAGGTTATTTCGTTGGCGTTGTATTTTTTCTTCTCATCATCATTATTTCCACCCAAAAAGGCATCTGGATTGGTTTCTGGACCGGCGTCGCCTATGCGGCTGGAGCCGGGTGCTCGATGCTGGCAGGTTTTTTTGGCATGAACGCGGCGACCACCGCTAATGTTCGCACCTCGCAGGCCGCCAACGATGGCGGTCAGGCAAAAGCCTTGAATATTGCTTTCAATGGCGGAGCGGTGATGGGCTTGTGTGTTGCCAGCTTGGGCCTGGTGGGTGTGGGTGGATTGTTTCTGTTATTTGCGCGTGGAGATTCGGTGAGTGTCATCAGCGGATTTGCAATGGGCGCAAGCTCCATTGCCCTGTTCGCCCGTGTGGGTGGCGGTATTTACACCAAAACCGCAGATGTAGGCTCCGATTTGGTTGGTAAGGTAGAAGCGGGAATTCCGGAAGACGATCCAAGAAACCCCGGTGTCATCGCCGATAATGTCGGCGACTGCGTGGGAGATACCGCAGGTTTGGGCGCAGATATTTTCGAGTCTTATGTCGGCTCCATGATCGCTACCATCGCGATTGCGGCGGGTATGTCCACCATGCGGTTTGAGTATATGGCGCTCCCGGTGATCGTTGCCATGGTCGGTTTGATCGCCTCCATTGTGGGAATTCGGGCCATGAACAACCTGGAAGATCAGGACCCGGCAACGGCTCTTAGAAACTGCACCTTCATCAGCGCTGGCGCCATGTTGTTTGTGGCTTTCTTTGTTGTCAAAATCATGGGCCTTCCCTCTGGAGTTTTTGTTGCGCTGTTGTTCGGATGTATTGCAGGAATCGGAATCGGTTTGATTACGGAATATTACACAGCGGGTTCACCGGTCACGAAAATCGCTGAATCCAGCGCGACAGGTGTCGCCACGGTCATGATCACAGGACTGGCGATAGCTATGGAAAGCACCGTGCTTCCTGTTCTCATCATTTCCGCCGCTATTTTCTTCGGAGCGGAATTTGCCGGGTTGTATGGCGTGGCACTGGCTGCGGTCGGCATGCTGGCCACGGTCGGCATCACCATGTCGGTGGACGCTTATGGCCCCATCGCCGATAATGCCGGCGGCATATCTGAGATGGCCGGTCTGGGAGAAGAAACCCGCAAGATCACCGACGGTCTGGATCAAGTGGGGAACACCACTGCGGCAATCGGCAAGGGCTTCGCGATCGGCTCTGCGGCCTTGACTGCGCTGGCGTTGTTTTCCGCCTTCACCCAGGCGGCAGGGATTGAATCCATCGATATCACCAAGACCACGGTTATTATAGGCGTGCTGATAGGTGGGGTGATTCCCTTTTATGTAGCGGCTCTCACCATGACCTCTGTCGGCAAGGCGGCCATGGAAATGGTGGAAGAAATTCGCCGCCAGTTTCGGGAAATTCCTGGACTCATGGAAGGCACCGGAAAACCGGACAGTGCCCGTTGTATTGATATCAGCACCCAGGCGGCGTTGAAAGAAATGATCGCTCCGGGTGTGGTGGCCTTCATGATGCCTCTGTTGATTGGTTCTATATTTGGCGCAGAAGCGCTGGGCGGCATGCTGGTGGGCTCCACACTTACGGGAGTTTTGCTGGCGCTGTTTATGTCCAACGGCGGCGGCGCCTGGGACAATGCCAAAAAGTATGTCGAAGCGGGCAACCTTGGCGGCAAAGGTTCTCCGGCGCATCATGCCACGGTCGTGGGTGACACGGTTGGTGACCCTCTCAAGGATACCTCTGGCCCTGCGATGAACATTCTCATCAAACTGATGTCCATCATTTCTTTGGTGATGGCTCCATTGTTTCTCTGATAGTTTTAGAGTTTCATTTAAAAAGGGATGGGGTAAGCCCCCATCCCTTTTTTATTTTCTACTGAATTCCATGTGCGGGATATCCTTGCAAGCCAGCCCCAGGTTGTTTCCGCCGCTTTAAGGTTCTGTCATGTCCCAAAAAATCCTGCGTTTCGGGTTGCATGAATTTCTCAATGCCCAGCCGCTACTCGTACCCCTGCTCAACATTGCGGAAGAAACCGGCCTGGAAATGGTGATCGATGTTCCCTCCCAACTGGCGGAAATGCTGAAAGCTGGAAGTTTGGATCTGGCCATGATCCCAACGGTCGAATACCTGAAGGAGGCGGACCGTTACCGCCTGGCGGGTGTCTGTATTGCATCGCGAAATCGAGTGGCGACGGTTTTATTAATTTCAAAAGTTCCTGTTGAGGATATCAAGTCCCTGGCTTTGGACGAGCGTTCCCGGACCTCGGTGGCGCTTCTTAAAATATTATTTGCAAAAAGATTCAGCCCTGAGATTGCGTTTGATCCCTCGCCTCCAGATCCGGCGGCTATGCTCAAGACTCACGATGCGGCGCTTATCATCGGTGACCAGAATTTTTCTCTGCCGACCCTGCCAAATGGAATCGAAATCTATGATCTCAGTGAAGAATGGTTCCAAAAGACGGGAAAAACATTTGTTCACGCCGTTCTTGCGGTTCGGGAAGGGGTGACTTTGGGGAAGAATATTTGCGACGCCATCCAGTCCGCAAGGCGGGAGGGACTCTTAAATCTGGCATTCATTGCGAGCAATTTCGCCGGGTCCAAGGGTTTGGATTCAGCAATATGCGAAGACTATCTGCGGAATAAAATCATTTATGATTTAGGGCAAGAGGAACTGGAAGGGATGACGCTTTTTCAGCAATTGTGTTACGAGCAGGGTTTGATCGCTGAGAAATACCGATGCCAGTTTGTTGGGGATTGAACATCGGGAAACGATGCTGGTATTGCAGGCCTGTTCTTAACCCAGCACATCTTTCAGGGTGTCGCCGGATTTTCTGACTGCTGACTTGATGAATTCCCAAATTGTCTCGGCAGAGGTCTCGATGAAATTCAGATATTTCTGAACCGCCTCCGACCGCTTCGCTTTGGGGGCTTTGTGTTCCTCTTGAGCCGGTTCTACCACTTCAGCGACTTCAACGGGTGCTTCTTCAGTCATTTCCTCTTCGGCAGGCTCCGCAGGAGCTTCATGCACGGGTTCTTCCTCATGAACGTCTTCAGGTTCTTCTGCCGGGGCATGGGCGACTTCCGCTTCAGGTGTTTCTTCAGCATGAGTTTCGGCAGGTTCATCCTCAGCGGCCTCCTTCTCATGAGCGGTCTCTTCCTCTACAGGGGGTTCGACGGGCTCCTCCTGAGCAGCTTCTTCCTCATGATCGGCTTCCGCTTCTTTCGCAGGAGCCTGGGCGATTTTGGAATCGTCAACTTCTGCGGCCATTTCGGTTTCAGCGCCGGCTCCGCTGATATGTTCGCCGGTTGTTTCTTCTTCTTTTGGCTCCCCGGTTCCGCTGACGTGGTTCGCAGGAGCTTCCTCTTCAGTGTCATCCGTAGCGCCACTGACATGATTTTCTTCCGGTGCTTCGCCCTCAGCAGGTTCAGAAGCGGGCTCACTGATGTCTTTTTCCGGTGTTTTTGCATCTTCAGCAGGAGGAGGCTCTGGAGCTTCAGCGATCTCTACAGGAGCGGCAGGTGGAGTCGGTATTTTACTGGGTGTCGTCGCAGTTGTTGGGCGGCTGGAAGGTTGTTTCTCTTGTTGGGTCAGATTAAATATAGCAACTGCGGTGCCTGCGAGTAGCAGGAATAATATAAGGCCGACAAAACGGAAAGCGGATTTTTTCTGCTCCAGGGGCTTCTCTTCTTCGGTGCCAACAGGTTCTATATCGTCCTTGATTGCTTCGGAAGCCTTCGATGCGCTGGTGGTTTGCAACTCTTCGTCGGTCTCTCCCCCATAGGTCTCTTTCTGATAAGAAATCGATGCTCCGACTTTTTGGGCATCAGATTCCTTTTCATCGAGAGTCTTTTCTATCTCAGCGGGTGGAGCGGCTATTTCAGGTGATGCTTCTTCCTGGCTCGTTTCGGGTGTTTCTTCCTGGGCAGGGCTCTTTTCACTATCGTCCGGTTGCGATTCTTTCGCTAGCTGGGCCTGTTCTTCGGCAGTTTCCGCAGGTTCAGGGGATTTTTCCAGGTCGGTTACTTCTTCCAAACCGGGTTTCTCTTGTTCCTGCTGTTGGGAGTCTTTTTTAGGGTCGGCTGGCTTGGCGTTTGATTTGGATTTTTTTCTTTTGTTCGTCATATCAATATCACAGTGGTATGGCAGGCCGAATCAAAGCGGTCCGTTGTCGATAAATCAAGCGGGATTAAACATACAGAGAAACAGCACGCCGAATGTTCCGATGGATTGGGTTCGGGTGGTTTCAGCCCTCTGGTCAGTGAATAATTTTATTGAGAGGGTATTCAACGATATCTTCGGCGCCGGCCCGTTTCAAGTCGGGAGCGATTTCACGCACCATCTTTTCTTCAATAATAATACTCAGGTCCACCCAGTCTTTATCGGTCAATTCCGCGATCGTCGGCTTTTTTCCTTGCGGTAAAATTTTCATAACCGCATCCAGTTGGGATTTTGGGACATTCATCATCAGCCCAACCTGCCCATTGGCCGCCATGGCGCTTTTAAGCATGAGAACCAGCCGGTTGACCTTGTCCTGTTTCCATTCATCCTGATGGGAATCCTTATTCATGATGAATTTGGTGGTGGACTCCATGAGAGTGTCCACGATCCTCAGGTTATTGGCCCTGAGAGAACTTCCGGTTTCGGTGATTTCGACGATGGCGTCCACCAGCTTTGGCGGTTTGACTTCCGTGGCTCCCCAGGAGAATTCAACGTGCGCCGTGACCCCGTGTTTTGTTAGGTAATCGACGGTCATGTTGACCGCCTCCGTGGCGATGCGTTTGCCCTGCAGATCTTTGACCGAGTGAATGTCAGAGTCGTTTGGAACCGCGAGCACCCATCGAACCGGCTTTGAGGATTGTTTGGAATAGATCAGATCGGCGATTTCGACCACATCGGCGCGGTTTTCCATGACCCAGTCTTTACCTGTGAGCCCAGCATCCAGAACCCCATCGGCCACATAGCGGGCAATTTCCTGGGCCCTGATCAGCATGCATTCGATTTCGTCGTCATCGATGCTGGGGAAATAGGACCGGCTTGAGATTGTGATATTATAGCCCGCTTTCGCAAACAGCTTGACGGTGGCTTCTTCCAGGCTTCCTTTGGGTATTCCCAGCTTTAACACTTTGCCGCTCATGGGGGTCGACTCTTTTCTGGTTTGCAGTTGAGTTATGATTATTTTTTGTAAACTTTTTCAGGGTCAAAGACTCGTTCTTCGACCACCTGGACTTCGCCGTCAATTTTCCTGAAAAAACAGCTCGTGTACCCCTTGTGGCAGGCGGCCTTGCCCACTTGTTCTACTTTCAGGAGAACGGTGTCGTCATCGCAGTCTACAAATACTTCCTTGACGATTTGGACATTTCCGCTTTCTTCGCCCTTCATCCATTGCTTGTCGCGGGACCGGCTATAAAACCAGGCTTTTCCGGTCTCCAGGGTTTTTTCCCAGGCAACGGGGTTCATGTAGGCGAGCATCAGCACTTGCCCGGTTTCGGCATCCTGAATGATTGCGGGGACCAACCCCCCCATTTTGTCAAAATCCAACTTCATGATTGCTCCTGGTGAAACTGGGAAATTTAAATTATAATTGATTTTCTGTCAACCTTATAATAGCCTGATACCGCCTATAGTATAGGAAAACCATTTGGGCCGATAATTTTTTTTGGCCTTAATTAATTGATACCAGGGGGTTCGCTGTAGAGGAACCCCTTATTTGCTTTCCAGGGAGGATTTATGCCTTCAATATCCCATTTTGATATTTACAAGCCCGCAGAGCCTTGCAACCTTACCGGGGAGCAGTTGCGTGAAACGATGGACCGAATCGTGGTCGAATGCCTTTCCAAAGATGGAAAAGAGCTGAACCTGAAGGGGTATTGCGTTGGCAGTCAGGGCATGAGCGTAATCACCATGGATGACCGGGTAGCACAGGTCAAGCGCTTGAACCTTGGCGGCAACCGCATTGGCGACGAGGGGGTGAAGCTTCTGGCGGAGGCGTCCTTGTTTTCCAAGGTCACCTGGTTGGAGCTTGGGGGCAATGACATTGGGGCGAGAGGCATCAAGGCTCTGGTCAACTCCAAAGTGCTTGGCAAGGTCAAAACCCTCAATTTGTACCGCAATTTTCTGAAGGATGAAGGCGCTGTTGTTTTGGCCGAGGAGAACAAGTTGGCAAAGATCGAGGAAATGGATCTGGCGCAAAATGAAATCGCTGATAAAGGCCTTCTGGCGCTGGCTCACTCCAAGGCGTTTCCCAATCTGGTGGCGGCTTATTTCGACAATAACTTCACCTCAGCGGAAGCGAATGATGAGGCCCGGCACGCGCCTAATTTTAAAAAGTTGCAGTCCTTGAACCTGTAGCATGTGTTCTTGCACATGAACGGTCAAGAAACTTTAAGGGCAGGTTGCTGGCCCGCGCATTTCAGGGTGAATCGGTATGAATGACGACTACGGCAAGGGATATTTTTTGATTGCCAACCCGGTATTACCGGACCCCAATTTTTCCAGAACGGTGGTCTTGCTTTGCAATCACGACGAGCATGGGTCTTTCGGCCTGGTGGTCAATAAGGCGGCAGAGTTAGACCCGGCTGAGATATTCTCCCGTATGGATTTGCTCAGTTCCTATAAGGGACGGGTCTATATTGGCGGACCCGTTTCTCAGTCGCAGATGTTTTATATTTGCCGGTCCGAGGAACCCATCCCCGAACTGGATCAAATTTGCCAGGGAGTCCACTTGGGAATGGACTGGAATTTTTTAGAAAATATTCTTAATCGCATTACGAACCCGGAAGAGAATATCCGTTTTTTCCTGGGTTATTCCGGCTGGGCGGCGGGGCAGCTGGCAGGTGAGATGGAACAACGCAGTTGGCTGACTTGCGAGGCCACGGAGCATTTTGTGTTTGAAAATAATCTGGACCGGATCTGGCCGGGTGCTGTGAAGTCTTTGGGGAAGGAATACGAGTACCTGATCCATGCGCCTGTGAACCCGCAGTGGAATTGATAGTGGTCCGAAAGGGCTTCATGCTCAGGTTAAGCAAAACTCTTTTCACCGAACCTTTTCTTTTTCAATGACTCGACTACACACATTTCCTCCGTCGGAACAAATATACACGTCCCATGTTCCCGCCAAATATGATGGCTACCCCGTAGAAAAATATTTTGTTTCCCGTTTCAGTTACCAGACCGAACAACAATGGATCGCAGAAATCCGTGCGGGCAAGATCACGGTCAATGGCAAGACGGTACTGCCTGGAGCTGTGCTCCGCGAACAGGATCAAATTATTACCCGTGCCGGAATGCGCACCGAGCCTGCGGCCAACCGTAATCTGGAAGTCCTGTACTTAGACAGGCATCTGAGGATATTCAATAAGGCCGCGCCCATCCCGGTGCATCCGAGCGGTCGATATTTTAAAAACAGCATGACCGAGCTTCTCAAGGAAGTGTATCCAGAAGAAACCCCTCGCCCGGTACAGCGCCTGGATGTTGGAACCACCGGCGTGATCGTCTTTGCCCGCACGCGGCAAGCGGCGGGATTTCTGATGCACGAGTTTAAGGGCAAGACGGTGTTGAAAGAATATATGGCCATCGTTGAAGGCATTCCCGCACAAAAAAAATTTACGATCGACGCTCCTATCGGCAGACTGGATGGTTCCAAACGCGGGGTGGGGGAAACTTTGGCAGGCTCCAAACCGGCGGAAACAGAGGTTGAGTGGGTTCGTTCTTTTCAGGGACGGTCGTTATTGAAAGTTCTTCCGCTGTCCGGGCGCACCAATCAGATTCGAGTTCATCTCGCAAGCCGGGGGCTTCCTATCGTGAACGATGAGATTTATGGGAATGGAAAGCCAACGGATCTGCCGTTTTCGTTGCACGCGCACCGCATGCGCTTTAAATGTTTTGATCTCTCGATAGACGCGACTGCCGCCTGCCCGGATCATTTTCACTCGTATTTTGATAATGGACATTTCTAAAAATTAACAATGGCACCGAATCGCCAATTCAAAGAAGCGTCTTTTGTTTTAGTAGGACAGGCTTTCCTGCCTGTCCGCACGGGCTGGAAAGCCCGTGCCACTGATAAGAAACTTTTGCACATTATTCTATTTTCTGTGAAAACTAATTTTTAGAGACGGCCTAATGCCAGTTGAGAATGTGATGACACACCCTTCCATGTTGAAAAAAGAAGAGGGCAACGCTGAGTCCACCCGTTTGTCGGGTTTGATCTGCCGAGCGAGAAGCCCGTTCTGGCTTGCGCCGATGGCGGGCATCACCGATGTGGCGTTTCGCGAACTGATGGATGAAAATGGGGCGGGTGTCCTGATTTCCGAATTGGTATCGGCAAAGGGCTTGCTTTATAACTCGGGAAAAACTCGACAGATGATGCGTATCCATCCGCATCCGGGAACGCTGGTGGGCATTCAACTGTTTGGTGAGTCGGCGGAGGACATCATCACAGCCGCGCGCGTGGTGCAGGAAGAGGGCGCGGATTTTGTCGATCTCAATATGGGATGTCCTGTTAAAAAAGTTGTGAAAAAAGGCTGTGGCGCGGCGTTGATGCGCGACCCCGGGTACCTGGAAGAATTTCTTTACAAGATCAAACGGGGCATTGAGTTGCCGTTAACGGTCAAGATGCGTACCGGCTGGAGTGATGAGGAGCTGACGATTCATGAATGCACGCAAGCCGCTTATAATGCCGGCTGTGAGTGGGTGGCGATTCATGGCAGAACCCGTACGCAAGGCTATGCGGGCCTTGCCGACTGGGATCTCATCCGGGAAGTGAAAGCCCGTGCGAAGATTCCGATTATCGGTAACGGCGACATCCGCGATGCGGCACGAGCCAGACAGTGCCTTGAAGAGTCCGGTGTGGATGCGGTGATGATCGGTCGTGGCGCTTTGCGCAACCCCTGGATTTTTCTGGAATGCCAGGGAGGCTATGACCGCAAGACTTCAGCTGCAAACGAACTGCTTTTTAGGTACCTTGAAAAACTGCGCAGGTGTTACGACACCCGGATCACCCTGCTTCTGCTGAGAAAGTTTTGCACCTGGCTGGCTTTTGGCTATCCCGGCGCCGCCGCTTTCAGGCGGTCGATGTTTGAATTGATCACGGTTCAGGACGTGCTGGCTTGCGCCGACGCATTTTTCCAGAACGTCGCGCATCTCCCTCCCCCCCGGTTTGAGGAAGCGGAAGCCTTCATGATGGGTGGTCATGGATGAGGTTTTGAGTGGCCGTTTCCATTTGATATTGTTGGGAGCAATATTTTAAAGGTGGAGCCTTTGCCTTCCTCACTGACAACTTCTATCTTTCCCTGATGTTTTTCCACAATTTGCTTCGTTATAGATAAGCCTAGCCCGGTGCCTTTTTCTCCTTCGGTTCCTGATTGCGAGGTTTTTGAAAACATGTCGAAAAGGTAAGGGATTTTTTCCTGGGGGATGCCTATCCCCGAATCGATGATAGACAGGGCGACTTGCTTTTCTCCATAAAGCTCGACCCATACCTCGATGCTTCCGGCTTTGGGGGTGAATTTGATGGCGTTGGACAATAGATTGTTAAAAACGCGAATCAGTGCATTTTCATTGCCATCTACTTTTACCTCAGCGGAGATTTCGCTTTTTATCTGACTGTCGATGTTTTTTATGGAAAACATTTGATTGAAAGACTGTATGCAGGTTTCAATGACCCTGAGAACCGAGAGCGGTTCCATTTCCAGGTCGTCCGTTGCGGATTGCAAGCGCCCCAAATCCAGAATATCGTCGATCAGTGAAAGCAAAAAATTGCCCGAAGACTGGATGATGTCCAGAGACTCATTTTTTTCTTCATCCGTCAAGGATGAGGTCATCAATAGTTGAGTGAAGCCTAAAATACTGTTCAAGGGAGAGCGCAAATCATGGGAACAGATGGCCAGAAACTTGTCCTTCATCTGGCTCAATCTTTTCAGCTCCAGAACTTTGCCGGTGAGCTCTTTGTTCAGAAGGCGATTGTTGAGATGAACCTGCATTCGGGCCAGCAGTTCTTCCTGCGTAAAAGGTTTGATCAGGTAATCGGAGGCACCGGCTTTGAACAATTCCAGTATGTAGGATTGTTCCGAAAGTGTGCTCAGGAAAAGGATGGGAATTTCTTTCTGGTTCAATTGGGTTCTCACCTGCCGACACAATTCTTTCCCATCCATCACCGGCATGAAAAAGTCGGTGATGATGATATCGATTTCATTTAATTTGGAAGCGAGAAGATCCAAAGCTTCCTGACCATTTTCGGCTTCAAAAACCGTCATTCCCTGTTTGTGGAGGCTTTGCTTGACAATATGACGGGTGGTCGAACTGTCATCAACGACCAACGCGTTGAGGCCCTTAAAGCGGTTTTCCGGTTTGAGAATTCTATTGATAGAACTCAGCAGTTCTCCCGGTAAAAACGGTTTGGTGATAAAATCCCCGGCTCCGGCGTGAAATCCTTTTTCCCGTTCCTGCAAGGTGTCGTTGCTGGTAATAAATATGACCGGCAGTACGGAGGCGTCTTTTCTGGGGATGAGGGCGGAAAACTCATCGGAACGGAGTTGTTTGCAGGTTTCGTAGCCATTGAGGTTTGGCATTTCGACATCCAGAGTCACCATGTCAACGGGCATGGCACGGATGACATCCAAAGCCTCCAGACCATCTTTGGCTTCCAAAACTTCAAAGCCCCCTTTTTTCAATTCCTCGCAGGCTATTTTTCTAAATGTGGAACTATCATCGACGACTAAAATTTTCATATGAAAATATAAAGCAAAATACTTGCCAAACAGAAAACCTCTTACAGGCTTATGAAATGCTCTGTGAATTGGGGGCTTTCTATTGGTCCGGTCAAACCGGGGAACCAAAACTGGCGGATTTTCACCCATTCGCTTCGTTTATTTGTGCGGATTTCATGGCAATACTTGCAGGCAACTGTAAGCCGACGACTTCCATTCCATTGGAGTTAGGGGGATTATTTTGTTATTATAAAAAAGTTCCATTAATAGATGGGTTGAGTTTCGGTCCAAGCGGTTGGATGTGATGAACGATCCATTGATGAATATGACCAGACAGGTTGCGGTGTTTTGAATCACTCCGTGGCCGGAAAATTTTTTTTGCTAAAACGAACCGATAATAGAAAAGAAACTCCCGCCCCGAAAACCAGCCCTGGACGGCCCCGCGAGCGGGAATTCACGATTTATGGCTGGAACGCCTGCCTCGCGGCCTTTGAAAACCGGCCGGACGATATCCGGCGGGTATTTTTCAGCAAAGAGCGTTCGCCACGACTGGCGGCTGTGAAACGCTGGTGCCAACAACATAAGCTTCCCTACCGGGAGCTTGACACGGAATCCTTGAATAAAGTGGCGGCCAGCACCCATCATGAGGGTGCGGTGATGGTGGTTCGTCCCAAAACCATGCAACCGGTGCATGGTTTGATCCGCAACTCCCTGCCGCCGAACAGTGTGATAGTGGCTCTGGACCGGGTGGGGGACACGCACAATCTGGGCGCTATTTTACGATCCTGCGCTTTTTTTGGCGTGGCGGGAATGATCATAGGCTCCCACGAAGATCAGGCTCTGGTCACGTCGTCTGCCGCCAGGATGGCTGAGGGCGCCCTGGAAACGGTTCCGGTGCATCAAAGTTCGGATCTGGCTTCGGCGTTGCGGGATTTTAAAAAAAATGATGTTTGTGTCCTGGGCGCGGACATGGATGCCGAGCATTCTATCTACGATGCAAAGATTACTTTTCCCTGTGTGGTGGTTGTGGGGAGCGAAAAGGATGGCCTCTCGGAAAAAGTCAAAAAACGTTGCGATCTTCTGGTAAAAATACCGGGGCAGGGAGCCATGCAATCTCTTAATGTATCTGTCGCGACAGGCGTGATTCTGGCGGAGTTGAATCGCAGAAAGAGCAAGCTCCGAAAATGAAGAAATTAATTTTCGGATAACAGAATGTTTTTTGCCAAACTGCATCCCTTAATCGTTCACTTTCCCGTCGGTTTACTGGTCAGTGGCGCTTTGTTTGAAATCTATGGCAAGGTGGGCAAAGAAGAAGCGGTGCGGGTGGCGGGCAGGTTCAATGTTCGCCTCGGGTTCTGGTGTGCGCTTCCGGTCACGGGCGTGGGTTTTCTGGGGATGCTCGGTTTAGAGGACACGAAAAAATTCGAAGCATTTCTGGGCAACCATATCCTCAGCGTGTTTGCGACGTTGGTCTTCTTTCTCGCGGCGTTGTTGATCTCCCGGTTTGGCAGGGGTTGGTTGCGGGGCGGGTATTATGTCTTTCTGGGTTTGGGACTGGTGAGTGTTCTGGCAACCGGATATTTTGGCGGCGAGATGGTGCATCGCTTTGGTGTCTCCACCCTCAAAGGGATTCCCTAAAAAACCAGAAGATACCCGGAATACAGCGAGGCCCCCATTGCCAGGAGGCCCGAACCGTATAAAATGAAAGCCGTGCGGGAGAAGGGTTTGGTATAAGAATAGCCCACACAAAAGCCGTAAAGGACGGTGAACAGGAAGGCGTAGCCTTGATGCCCTTCAATTTCGACGGTCGATTTCAACCCCAGGTCAGCGGAAAGCATTCCCGAAAAATCAGCCATAACCACCGCCAGCAACCCCAGACTCCAATTGAATGACCCGGCCGCCTTGAATATCGGTTGTTCTTTTTTCCAGGCAAGGAATAACAAAGCCAGGCCCGCCACAAACAACGATGGGGGAAAATGAGATATAAATGGATGAAAGGAGACGGAGCTGATCATGCGCTGAAGGCAGACGCAATAGAAACGACTGCGGCGTCGTTCATGAGTTAGTAACCTCTCGCATGCGGGCTACCGGTTCGTGCCAGGTTGAGAGTTTTCAGAGCTTGTCCCGGTTGACCTGGAAATCTTTTGTGTCAAGGTCGAGGTTGACATCAACATCGACTTTGGTGGCGCTGGTCACATCCTGCTCCAGGGCGTCCATATTGATGCTTTGTTTCAAGCCCTCTGTCTCGTCCATGACTTCCTGCTTGAGGCTACCGAATGTGGTCTGAAATTCTCCCCAGCCTTTGCCAATGGCCTTGGCTAACTTTGGAAGATTTTTCGGGCCGACCACGACCACTGCAATGGCCATAATGATCATCAACTCAAAAAAACCTATGTCGAACATGGGAACGCTCCATGAAATGAAAAGTATTGCAAGGTTGGGATTGATTCTAGCAAACAATAGTCTTTATTTCTACAAGGATCCGAGGTTGACTTTGAGGCAGCACACCAGTTAACCTCTCGCCTTTTTACTCAGACAGGAAACGTCGTTTAAATATGAAAATTGTTCGCGGAACGAAAAATATCGTCAAGCCTGTTTCTTACCCGGTGGTGGCGATTGGCAATTTTGACGGAGTCCATATGGGGCACCAGATCATTTTCCGTAAAACCGCCGAAATAGCGCAAAAAAATACAGGAACTTCGATTGTCTTCACCTTCGAGCCACATCCTTTGAAAATCATCGCTCCAGAACGAGTCCCGCCGCTTCTGACCACCTTTCGCCAGAAAATGGAATTGATCGAAGGCTGTGGGATCGATCAGGTGATCTGCGCCGATTTCACCCGCCAGTTCGCCGACCAGCAACCCAGAGATTTCGCCAAGGATGTCCTCGTGGGCCTCATCGGCGTCCGGGAAATTGTCGTCGGATTCGACTATGCGTTTGGTCGCGGACGCGAGGGAACGATTCCCTATCTCAAAAAGATGGGAGAGGAGTTTGACTTCAAAGTTCACGTGGTGGACCCTATCAAGTTGAACGATCATCTGGTGAGCAGTTCCCATGTTCGCGAATTGATCGAAGAAGGCAATGTGAAAGCGGCCAGGGGGTTTTTGGGCAGGAATTACTCCATTCGCGGTCCGGTGGTGCACGGGCATCACACAGGGCAAGCCATCGGCTTTCCCACCGCCAATCTGGACACCACCAAAATGCAGATTCCCGGAACCGGGGTGTACGCAGTTCATATTCATTTTGAGGGCAACAGCTTTCAGGGGGCGGTGAATATCGGCTTCAACCCGACCTTTAACCGCGACCGGCTGAGCGTCGAGGTGCATATATTTGATTTCGATCAAAATATTTACGGAAAAGAGGTCGAGGTGACGTTTGTGGACCGCATTCGCAGTGAAATGGCTTTTCAGTCTGCGGAGGAACTGGTCGCGCAAATCAAACAGGACATCCAGACCGCCAAAGCCATTTTGGAGGAAGAGCTATGAAAACTGCCAGGAACCTCATCATCGGACTGGCCCTGACAGCGGCGGCGCTGTACTACACTCTGCGCAATGTTGCATTCAAGGACCTGGCCGATTCCTTCAAAACGGTAGACTATATTTACCTCATTCCGGCGGTTGCCATCCTGCTGTTGAGTTTCATGTTTCGCGCGCTGAGATGGCAGCTATTGGTCGCGCCGATGAAAAAAGTGCCGGTTGCCGGGTTGCTCGGTCCTTTGATGGTCGGCTATATGGCCAATATCGTTCCCGCCCGGGCGGGTGAATTCATCCGCGCTTACCTTCTCGGAAAAAAACACGACATCCCTTTCTCTGGAGCTTTTGCCTCCATCGTCGTCGAGCGGTTGTTCGACATCGTTGCCATCCTGCTGTTATTTGCCTGGGTTTTTGGCTTCAATACAGATTTATTGGGTTCCCATGCGGCCATATCCGGGGTTTCCCTGCAAACACTGGCCGTCCGCTTTGGTGAGTTGAGCGCGGTTCTGGTGGCGGCTCTGATCGGCTTTATTTATATGATGGTTGCCCACAAGCAAAAATTAATGACCTTCATCCACTGGTTCACCCGCCACCTTCCTGCAAAATGGCATGACAAGGTCGAGTATCTGGTCGAAGAGTTCAGCCTCGGGTGCAGGGTCACCAAGGATGTTTCCGCCTTGTTCAGGATCACCCTTTACACGGTTCTGGTGTGGGCTTCGATTGTTGCGAGCTATTATCCGTTTTACTTTGCTTATGATCTGGCCAACAAATCCCTGGAATCGGTGCTGGTGGTCACGGTGCTGGTGTGTATATTGATCGTGGTTCTGCCGACACCGGCTTTTTTGGGTTCTTTCAATGCGGCGATACTGATCGGACTGCACGACATCATGCATGAGCCGGAGTTGACGGCAGTGAGTTTCGGCATGGTGGTCTGGGCGGTGAATTTCGGAGTTATTCTGATTGCCGGGTTTTATTTTGTCCTGCACGATCATTTGTCGGTAAAAACTCTGGTCAAGGTGGAGGAAGGGGAAGAAATCGTCGAGGGATCGGGGCCGCCGCGTTAATATGGCTTGAAATTTTAAGAGATAGAATTCATAATGCTCCAAAAGATCAAACCCCGATATGCCGAAGTGGCGGAATTGGTAGACGCGCATGATTCAGGTTCATGTATCCGCAAGGATGTGGAAGTTCGAGTCTTCTCTTCGGCACCATCTCTAAGGAGCTTTATAACAAGCTCTTAGCCTAGATCTATTTTTCATCAAATTTTCAGTTATCAGTTTATTAAATCCTTCATGGTGCACTCTTGGTACATTTGTGGAGGATTTTCTTTTGGCTGCAATACAGAAGCGCACGACAGCAACCGGCAAGGTTCGCTACAGAGCCATTGTCAGGATCAAAGGTCACCCTTCCCAGTTCGCTACTTTCCACAAGAAATCTGATGCAGTCCTATGGGCACAGCAGAGGGAAGCCGGGCTCAAGTTAGGTAAGACTTTCACAGACGTCCTTCCTAACAATCACACACTCTCCAACCTCATTGATAAATACATTCTAGAAGTTCTTCCCCAGAAAAAGGATCAATGTCCGTTAAAGCAACTCAGGTGGTGGAACAGGGAGATGGGGAATCTGCCCCTAGATCAAATTACACCCGCTATGATTGTTGAGTGCCGAACCAAGCTGGCCCAAGGGAAGACACATTATGGAACCAAACGACTCCCATCAACGGTCAACCGATACCTAGCAATACTTAGTCATGCATTTACTGTCGCTTGGAAAGAGTGGCAGTGGACAGACCGAAATCCCGTGATGCAAATAAGGAAGCTTAAGGAACCGAGAGGGCGTGTGAGGTTTCTGGATGATGAGGAAAGAGCGCGACTGCTGGAGGCTTGCAGAGAGAGCCGAAGTCCCCACCTCTTCACCATAGTGGTTCTTGCGTTGTCGACAGGGATGAGAAAAGGGGAGATACTGGGGCTTATGCGAAAAGATGTCGACCTTAGGGGGAAAAGGATCGTTATACAAGAGACCAAGAACGGGGAGAGGAGGGTGGTCCCGCTTGTGGGCCCTGCCATGGAACTTGTGAGGCGTATCGTTGAACGTGGTTTCCAAGAATCAGATTCTTTTATCTTCCACCATTTCGGCCAACCAGATAAATCGATCTGCATCCGTACCGCCTGGGTGAACGCTGTTAAGAGGGCAGAAGTCGAAGATTTTACATTTCATGACCTGAGACATTCAGCCGCATCCTACCTAGTGTCCCGTGCGGTTAGTCATTTAGTCTAATTAGAGGATGCTTTATAATGGTTTTATGTCACGAACCATTGCAGAGTTTACAACGTCGAACAAAGAAAAAAGTTTACTGAGAGCTCTTCTCCGAAGGCAACGGCTTCCTCAAAACCTTGTTTTTCGCGCCCGCATAATCCTCTTGAGCGGATCGGGTTACTCTGCCCAGGAAGTGGCCGAATCGGAATGTTGTTGTGTCCCAACTGTTTACCATTGGCGCAAACGGTTTCGAATGGAGGGGGTTGAGGGCTTGGAAGACCGGCCTCGTTCCGGGCAACCTAAAAAGTTGTCGGAGAAAAAGGTTCTCGAAGTTTTGAGGATGACGGTGGAGAGAATCCCCAAAGAAGCCACTCAAGGGATATTCACTTCGACCCAGGACTTGCGAGATAAAATCAAGAGGTTTATCAAAGTTCACAATGCGCATTCAGCGAAACCTTTTATTTGGAAGAAGACCGCAAGATCGATTTTGCAATCTGTATCAAGGGCAAAAAAAAACAAGAAATTAACTAAGCCCATTAACCGCACGGGACACTAGAAGACCAAATAACAATCCAAACCACAGAGTCAGCGACCGCAAAGGTTTGAAAGCTTCTGCGGCATCCACTTCCGTGGCGATGGCAAAGTGATATTTCGGCACCCATTTCCAGGCGCCAACCACCGGAATTCCTCGATAATCGTTGTACCCTTCGACATTGAATCCGCTCTCCCCTTTGATGGCGCTGGCGGCCATCAAGGTGAACGGTTGCTGATGGCTGGGCAGGGCGGGAGATAGTCCCTCGGTCAGGTTGACTCCCGGATCACGGATCTCTATATTAAGAATGGCATGCCTGTCGGGTTGGTTTGGAATGAGACCAACCTGTCTCAGCTGATGTTCGAATCTGCTGGAAGATATCAGGAGTCCGTCTCGGTTAAAGAGATAGGTTTCTCCTGTTTCCCCAATTCGGCCTGTTTCCAATATCCGGGAAAAATTGTTCTCGGGTCGAATCCGAAGCCCCAGGACACCTGCGATCTCGCCATCATCATTGCGGATGGGAGTTGAGGAAAATATCGTCGAGGAATTGGACCGCCAGTTTCCGTTATCATCAGGAAGAGGGACCTCGCTGATAAAGGGATGAGACAGGACGGTGTCTCCCTGCATGGATCGGTAAAAGAAATCCGACAGCCCCACCAACTGTCGCTTCCCGACGGGTTCCTCCAGTAAGGCTCCCACCTGAAGCCCGGTATTGTTGAAAAGAACAAATCCGACGTAGTCATATTTTTTACAGGCGGCGCCCAAATGCTCGCGGAGCCATTTTAGCTCCCTGGATTGCTTCAAACTTTCAGCTGACACATTTTTTGAATCGGAAAGTTTAATGAGGGAGAGCATGTTTTTCCGAATTTCGGGTTGGGCGGCTAAAACCTGTGTGTCCAGTTTTTTATCTTCTATCCAGATTTCGAGGGATTGAAGATTGGCTGCCAGTGTGCTTTCGAGTGAATTTTGAATACCTTGTTTAATTTCCAATTCTACGGCGCGAAAACCTAACCACCCGATAACCCCCAAAACCAACAAGGAACTGATAATGTAAACACAGCTTCGACTTTGTCTCAGGTTTTTACAAAAATGAGTGATAGCAGTGAAGAATTTAGATTTTTCCACTTTCGTTATGTCCTTAAGCTGTCCAAGGGGTTTTTGGCTGGGGTTGAAACTAAAACCAATTTAAAAACATATACTTATGGTACCAGTGTCTTACAATAAGCTTCAATGTAATTTTTTATGTCGCGGAAAATCAAGCCTTTTGAGGGGAGAGTTTTTACAGTTTTATCGAAGGTGGGTAAAATTTCGCGGATTTTAATCAAAAGAATTCCTCGTAGCTCTGCTACGGGGTTTCCTTTCACATTCCCCTCCTTGCAAAGGAGACCTTTGCATAAGCACTGGTCATCTTTGTTAATGCCGAGAGTTTATAAATCCCCCCGGCCCCCTTCATGGAAGGGGGAGCACAGGTTCCCCCCTTTTTAAAGGGGGTTAGGGGGATTTTCCTGAAACTTCTTTTCCACCAAAAACCAATGGCATCCTCTGGATGTCAATAGCCTTCTTGCAAATATCCACTTATGCAAAGCTCTTCTTGCAAAGGAGGGGAATGTGAAAGGAAACCCCGTAGCAGAGCTACGAGGAATTCTTTTGATTAAATTATTGATATTATTACCTTAAAATTTAGGAAGGGTCTATAAAAAAATGGTTTTTAAATATTCGGAATGCCAATTTTTAAGTTGAAAATATCGGCGATCGGTAAATCATTCCCGAACGGTTAAAACTACCGAAATATGGCGGGTTGGTCGATAAGATTGACAGGTTAATATTATTGACTGGAGAAAGATTTATTGGGAAATTTGGAAGTCCTTTAAAATCTTATTAACCCAAAAACGTGTAATACCCTTATAAAACAATAATTTATATTTACAGAATTACATTGGTCGAATATTATATAAGTGTTCGGTATGGTCATTTGAACTGTTGCTATCGTTTGTACAAAAATCGTCTTTAGGTGATTCTATATACTTTTAAAATGGTTTCCGGCAAGTTCTATCAAAATGGAGAAGAGTAATGAGCGAAGAGTTTTTAAAGAAGCACATGGCAAAAATGATGTTTTCGGTCGTGGGTGTTCTGGCCTTCAGTATTGTTGGGCCTTATTATCTACATTTCGAATGCGAGCCTCCAAAATACCGAGGAAGGCAGCAAGCTGAATGCCTTGTCAATCATTGATCAGTTCAAAACTCTGAGAGCCTATTACGTTAAAAGCGTCATCAATAAGGTAAAAGGCAATAATACGGGTTTGAAGATCTCCTACGATCATAAAACCATGCCGGATGCGATTCCTCTGCCGGCAACCTTGATCCATGATATGAGCGAGTTGTTGAGCGAAAAGGGCGATGACAAAATCAAATTAAAACTTTATAGCGAATACCCATTTCCAAACCGTGCAAACAGGAAACTGGACGGTTTTGGTCAGGAAGCGCTGGCTTTTTTTAAAACCAATCCCGACCAACCCTTTGTGAAACAGGAAAACCTGGGTGGTCAGGAGGTTGTGCGTGTGGCGGTGGCGGATAAACTGGTTGCCGAGGCCTGTGTCAATTGCCACAATACCCGTGCCGATACCCCGAAAAATGACTGGAAACTCAATGACGTGCGAGGCGTTCTTGAAGTCATATCTCCTATCGATGCGCAACTGGCGGCAAACAGTTCCATGGTGAACAGTGTTATCGGAATCACGGCATTCTGTTTGATTCTGGTGGGTTTGATGGTTGCTGGAGTCTGGATGTTCATGCGTTCGATGAAAAGATCAGAAACTGAAACCGCTAAGATCGTTTCGATGATGGAAAATACGCCGCAAGGGACCATGTTTGCTGACAAGGATTGGAAGGTTCAATACCTGAACGCAGAATCCAAAATAATTATGAAAAAGCTTGAGAAGTACCTGCCGGTGGATGCTGAAGGTATCATCGGAAAATCTATCGATATCTTTCACAAAAATCCGGATCATCAGCGCAGAATTGTATCTGATCCGAAGAACTTACCCGTCAAGACATTGATTGATGTGGGGCCGGAAAAGGTAGATCTTGCCGTTAGCGCTGTCTACGATCAGAATCATGATTATCTTGGGCCAATGGTTTCCTGGGAAATCGTGACGGAGAAAATAGAAGCAGATAACCGAATGTCCCGTGTCGCTGGCATGGTGGAAAACAATCCAGGCAACATGATGTACGCAGATAAGGATCTTAACCTGCAATATGTGAATCCAGCGGGAACCAAAGTCCTTTCCGGGCTGAGCCAGCATCTTTCTGCCCCGGTGAAAGATCTGGTTGGGAAATCCATCGATATTTTTCACAAGAACCCGGCGAATGTACGCAAGATCCTTTCCGACCCGAAAAATCTGCCGCATCAGGCAACAATTCAGGTAGGACCGGAATTGTTTGATTTGTTGATCTCCGGAATTTATGACAAGGATCAAAATTATCTGGGACCGATGGTGACGTGGGAAGTTATAACGGAAAAGGTCGCCAATGAGAAAAAAACTCAGGAAATGGTAGAGCAAGATCAGAAACAGACCCAGGAATTGCGTGAGAAGGTCGACAGCATTCTTGGGGTTGTGAGCCAGGCTTCCCAGGGTGACTTGACCCAGGAGATCTTGGTTAAGGGAGAGGATGCTATCGGTCGGATGGGAGAAGGGTTGTCCGGGTTCTTCAAGAACCTGCGAAACAATATCTCCGAGATTGCGAATATGGCGCAGACGCTGGGCAGTTCTTCAGAAGAATTGACCTCGGTAAGCCAGACCATGGCTGGAAATGCGGAAGAAACGTCCGCCCAGGCCAATGTGGTGTCCGCGGCATCCGAGCAGATCACCAGAAACGTGCAAACGGTGGCAACCGGGGCGGATGAAATGAGCGCCAGTATCAAGGAGATTGCCCAGAACGCCAACGAAGCGGCCCGAGTGGCAAAATCCGCTGTTAGCGTGGCGGAAACCACCAATGCGACTATCGCTAAACTGGGTGCTAGCAGCGCAGAGGTCGGGCAGGTGATCAAGGTCATCACCTCCATTGCGGAGCAGACCAACCTTCTGGCGCTGAACGCCACCATCGAGGCGGCTCGTGCCGGCGAGGCGGGAAAAGGGTTTGCCGTTGTGGCCAATGAGGTCAAGGAACTGGCGAACCAAACCGCCAAAGCCACGGAGGATATCAGTCGAAAAATCCAGGCCATTCAGCAGGATACCAAAAGTTCCGTCGATGCGATTGGTGAAATCACTCAAATCATCAATCAGATCAACGATATTTCCAACACCATCGCCAGTGCCGTGGAAGAGCAGACGGCGACGACAGCGGAAATTGGCCGTAACGTCGATGAGACTGCCAAAGGGAGTGCGGAAATCTCTGAGAATATTTCCGGGGTGGCCAGGGCCGCTCAGGAAACTTCCACTGGAGTGGGTCAAACTCAGGAAGCGGCCACTGAGCTCTCGCGGATGGCTGTGAGTTTGCAGAAGCTGGTCAGTCAGTTTAAATACTGATTATTGGAAGTTTTAGTTTAAAAGATTAACTGGTTTGCAGGCCGTCCACCTTTATGAGGTGGGCGGCTTTTTCTTTGAGCACTCCTTTACCGGTTGTTTCCGTTGAGATTATCTAATAAACTCATTTGAAATAAGCTATTTAATCGATAAATGAGGGTAAATTGAAACTCAGCCGAGGGTATTTGATTGTTTTTGAGGGCATCGACGGCACCGGGAAAAGCACTCATTGCCGTTTGCTGGCAGACTATTTGGTGGCCAGGGGATTGTCCGTTTTAAAACTATTCGAACCCACCAAGGGCCCTTGGGGGCTGAAGATCCGCAAACTCCTGACGGAGGGTAGGGGCGAGGTAAGCCGTGAGGAGGAGTTGGCCTGGTTTATCAATGATCGTAAAGAGGATGTGGAAAAAAATATCCAGCCCGCCCTGCATCAAAATAAAGTCATTATTCTGGATCGCTATTACTATTCGACGGCGGCTTATCAAGGGGCATTAGGGTTGGACCCTGAGCGGATTTGCCGGGAAAATGAAGCCTTTGCCCCCAAGCCCGATCTGGTGTTTTTGTTCAGCGCCTCCCCGGAGCAATGTTTGCAAAGGATCGAGGCGTCACGATCGCAGAAATCTTCATTTGAAAAACTGGACTATCTGCAAAAGGTCCAGGAAATCTTTGATTCTTTTTCTGATCCCATCATCCGCCGCATCGATACAGCACCGCCTCCAGACGAGGTGCATGCCAAATTACGCACCGAGGTGGATGATTTGCTACTTTTGAAAGGTAAAGAATGAAACGGTTTGTGCTGGGAATAACAGGAGCGAGCGGGGCATGCTACGCCAAACGTTTGTTCGATTGTCTGCAACCGAAGGCGGAATTGCATGTCATCGTTTCCGGGCGGGGAGCGGAGCTATTGAACCTGGAGCTGGGTTTGAAAGTTTCTTATTTTGAAAAGGAGAATGTCACCGTTAACAAAAATTCCCGCATCAATACCTCGATCGCCAGTGGTTCGTTCCCGAGCGATGCGATGGTGATTGTTCCCGCCAGCATGGGCACGATTGGCAGAATCGCCTCCGGTGTTTCAGAAACCCTGATCGAGCGGGTGGCGGATGTGACCCTGAAGGAAAAAAGAAAATTGATACTGGTTCCAAGAGAAACTCCTTTCAGCACTATCCATTTGAAAAATCTTCTGGCTTTGGATCAGGCAGGGGCATTGATTTTGCCGGCGTCTCCAGGGTTTTACCAGGGCCAAAAATCCATGGAAGATCTGATCGACTTCATCGTTGCCAGGATCATGGATCAAATAGGCATGCCCCAGGATCTGGTGCGGCCCTACGATTCATAATTTGAATGGATATTTGCGCTGAAATGATTTATCTGGACAACGCCGCCACAACCCCAATGGACCCAGAGGTGATCCAAGCCATCGAAGAATCGATGCGGCTGGATTTTGCCAATTCGGGCGCTGTGTATCGGCTTGGCCTGGACGCTAAAAAACGCATCGAAAGTGCGTCGGAGGAAATTGCCGAGGCGCTTGGGGTGCCTGCAACGCATCGTCTGGTATTCACCAGCGGAGGCACGGAATCGAATAACCTCTTTATCAAGGGGCTTTGCTTCCCCGATAAAAAGGCCGCCTATATGGGATTGGAACATCCCAGCGTTGTGGAGACGTTGAAGTATTTTGAAAATTTTAGTAACGAGCCTCTTTGTTTATTGGAAGCGCAAAAAGAGGGAAGGCTGGATTTGCCCAGGGCAATCCCGCTGCTTAAAACTAACCGCGCTCGGCTTCTTTGTTTGTCGCATGTCAATAATGAACTGGGAACGGTTCATGATCCGGTTAATCTTATTGCGGCCGTGAGAAGCGGCTCACCTCAAACCCGGATTTTTCTGGATGGAGTTCAAGCCGTTGGCAAGCTTGTCCTGTCACCGGATATTTGGCCCGGCCTTTCTGGTTATTCCATCTCGGGTCACAAAATTAACGGACCTAAAGGAATCGGTTTGCTGGTTTACGATTCCCGGGTAGATTTGAAACCCCAGATGCATGGGGGCAAGCAACAGTTTGGTGTGCGCTCGGGAACCTTACCAGTGCCTTTAATTCTGGGGCTGGCGAAAGCCATCCAACTCGCTGTAGAACGCGTCCAGGAAACTCAGTTGCACCTTAAAAAACTACGATGCCATCTGATTGATGGATTGCAGGCATTGTCCGAACGGGTGCCGCATTTAAACATTCGGTTTAATTCCCTGGCTGGTGACGATGTGAGTCGGCAGTCACCGTCAATAGTCAATTTCAGTTTTCTGCCCGTTGAGGGAGAGGTGCTACTGCATCATCTGGAAGAAAAAAATATTTATGTGGGGTTGGGAAGCGCGTGCAGTGCCCACTCCAAAGAGCCTTCAAAAATCCTCACCGGCATTGGCCGGACGAAAGCAGAGGCCCGCTGTAGCCTGAGAATATCCTTTGGTCGCCAGAATACCATTGAAGAGGTCGATCGGTTTCTCGGTGAGTTTGGCGATGCTTATGAACACCTTTATCCAACTTTTAGAATGAAGAGAACGGCGGAAAAATGAATGAAGCCAGAACCCTGCTGATCCGCTACGATGAGATTGGCCTGAAAGGGCGAAATAGAAAATTTTTTGAAAACTGTCTCCTTGACAATATCAAGAAGGCTTTGCAGGGCCTGGAGGGGCTTCGTTTCCGGGTTCCCCGCGGTCGCATCGTGATCGATACGACTGCCGAACTTGCAGAAGAATGTTCTAAATGCCTTGCTTTTGTTCCTGGCATTGCTTCTTTCAGCATTGGCTATCCGGTGAATCCCGATTTTGAAGAGATGGCGGCTTTGGGGATTCAACGGCTCGAGACCCGTATGGAAGCCGGTAAAGGGTTTAAATTTTGTGTGCGGACGCAACGGAACAATAAATTGTTTCCTAAAACCTCTCCAGAAATTAATTTTGAGGTGGGGTCTCGTATCATGGCGGCCCTTTCTGATAAAGGCTTGACTGTCAGTCTAAATGAAGCGGAAGTGGTGATAGAAATTGAAATGGGGCAGAAGGAAACGGTTCTGTTCGACCATCGCATTCCTGGAATCAGGGGACTGCCCGTCGGCTGTTCCGGCGAGGTGTTGAGCTTGCTTTCAGGGGGCATCGACAGTCCGGTAGCCTCATTTTATATGATGCGCCGAGGATGCCGAGTGCATTTTATATTTTTCGACAATCAACCATTTTTGGGCAGGGGAGGGCACGACAAAGTTCTCAAGCTGGGAAAAATTCTCAACCGCTATCAGTCACGGGGGAGAATTTATGTGGTTCCCTTTCAGGATATTCAGGTGGCCATTCGCGGTCATTGTTCTCCGGAGAACCGGGTGGTCCTGTATCGCAGGATGATGTACCGCATCGGTGAGGCAATGGCTGAAAAAATTAAATGTCTTGGACTTGTGACCGGAGAGTCATTGGGGCAGGTGGCTTCCCAGACGTTGGAAAACCTGGCCGCCGTTTCCTCTGTCGTGACCACCAGTGTTTTCAGGCCGCTGATTGGCTTGGACAAGCAGTACATCATTGCTGAGGCGAAAAAAATTGCAACTTATCCGATAAGCATCGAGCAGCATCCGGATTGTTGCTCGGTTTTCATGCCTTCGCGGCCCGCTACCCGAAGCAAGAAAAAAAAACTGGAGAGAGATGAATCTTCTTTCCCCTGGAAGGACCTGATGCAGGAGGCGATGGATAAAACCGAAGTGGTTAAGCTGGACAGTCAGGTTGCGGAGTGAATTTTAAAAACTTTGTTTTCCTCCGGCAACTCGGATAAAAGTTGTTGAATTGTTTTTTTTGAGATGGGATGAATCGTATCAGGAGCCAGTTCACATAAAGGCGACAGCACAAAACGCCTTTGCGTCATTTCGGGGTGGGGGACTTTCAACCGAGGGGTCTTTAAAATCCGGTCTTCATACAGCAAAAGATCCAGATCAATGATTCGCGGTCCCCATTTTTCATTGCGGATTCTGCCCATCGCCGCTTCAATGGCCAATAACGATTGTAGCAGAGCCTCAGGTTTCAGTTCTGTGCTTATCTGGACCACAGCATTGAAAAACCACCCTTGGTCTGTCTTTCCGACGGGCTCTGTTTCGTAAAATGAAGAACGGGCAATGACATGAATGGCTGGATGCTCTGCAAGCCGGGTCGTGGCTTGCAGGCAATTTTCCAAACGCGAACCCAGATTGGACCCCATCCCTATATACGCGATGTTTTTCATGAAAGGGAACCGATACTAACAGGTTGCTGAAAAACTACTTTTGGGACCTTAAAATGTTAATTTCAAGTTTACTGTTAATTTAAGAAAACCAGTAGCACAGGCTTTCCAGCCTGTGCGCACAGCCTGGAAAGGCTGTGCCACTTAAAAGCAAAAACCTGTAAAACTTAACCCGCTGACGGATTTTTCTCTTTTTCAGCAACCTGCTAAAAGATCATCCGCATTACCTACCCTTTGGCCAAAATTAGAAAATAAATTTTACCGATGACAATCGGGTTTTAATTTCATTCATGATGCGGGTTTCGTCTGCCAATTCCTTGGCCGCAAACGTTGCTGAAAAACGCACATAATGTCCGGCGTCATCCCAGGGCACGGTGGAGATCAGCATTTTTTTGATCATAAACTGGGAAAAATCTTCAGCAGTTTTAAACTCCTGCCCGCCTTCGATTCCTTTTGGCGCTTTGACGTAAAGGAAAAAAGAACCCCCAGGAAGTTTTGCGTTGAACCCGACGGAGTTTAAGGCTTCCACCATCAGGGTCAATCGGCGGCGGTATTTTTCCAGGATCTCACGGCTGATCTCGGGATGGTTGAGGGCATAAACTCCCGCTTTCTGGATGGCCGCAAACTGCCCGGAATCGATGTTGTCCTTCACGTGGGCCAAGCCTTTAACGACCAGTTCATTACCGACGATGAATGCAATGCGCCAACCCGTCATGTTGTAAGACTTGGAAAGGGAATGAAACTCGACCCCGACATCCATGGCTCCAGGAACCGAAAGAAAACTCAACGGTTCATTGTTAAAGGACAATGCCGCGTAGGCCGCATCCTGGATAACGACAATCTGATTTCTTTTGGCGAACTCGACCACTTCCTCAAAAAACTCGCGGGTGGCCGTGGCGCCGGTCGGGTTGTTGGGGTAGTTGAGATAAAGCAGTTTCGTCCGTTCGACGATTTTGGGGTCGATATTTTTCAAGTCGGGGAGGAAATTATTTTCCTCCAGCAATGGGAGGTTGACAACTTCGCCACCCAGATAGGAAGCGTGGGTGCCCATGACGGGGTAGCCGGGAACGGTCATCAGGGTGACATCTCCAGGATTGATATAAATTGCAGGAACCATCGCCAGACCGGGTTTGGAACCAATGGTGTGATTGACGTGTTTGTTTGGGTCGAGGCCTTTCACCCCGAAAACGTTTTCCATATAAGTGACGGCGGCATCCTTGAATTCCTGAATCCCATTGTCGGTATAACCTCGATTTTCTGGTTTCTCCGCTTCCAACTGCAATGTCTTGATCACCCCCGGATAAGCCTTTTCGTCCGGCTCGCCGACACCCATGTCGAATAAATCCTTGCCTGGATTTTCATCCAGTGCCGCCCGTTTTGCGCGTTTGATTTTTTCGAATTTATAAATTTTTGTATCTTTGCCAAATTGATCTCCGCCCAGCCTTTGGGCGAAAAGGGATTGAATATAACTTTCATTGTCCGACATGGTGTTGTCTCTCCAGATACAAAAAATTGAAGTGGTGAAATAAAATAGGAAATTTGAATATAACCAACAAATTTAGCTAAAAACGGGGTTGGTGTCAAGGAAAGGCCGAATTATTACCTTGTTATCAAGAATCGACTTTGGAGGAGACCCCCGCTTCCTCAAAGGTAGCCATTTGCGAATAGATTTTGATGGAGGCATCCAGGATGCTCATGGCTAAAACGGCCCCGGTTCCTTCTCCCAGTCTCATGCCGAAATCAAACAATGGCGGTTGATCCAGCAGGTGAAATAAAATCTCGTGGCCGGGTTCCTGGGATCGGTGGGAGGTGAAGATATAGTCTTTAACGATGGGATTCAGCTTATAGGCGATGATGGCGGCGGCTCCTGAAATCAGCCCGTCGATGATGACGGGAGTCCTTTTGGATGCGGCGCCAAGAATGAGTCCGGCGATTCCTGCGATTTCGAATCCGCCCAACTTGGCAAGAACGTCAATGGGGTCCTTTGCATTGGGATGGTTTATTTTGATGGCCTGTTCAATCAGGTGGATCTTTTTTTCAAGGGTCGCCGAATCAATGCCCGTACCGTTTCCGGCAACCTGCCGGGGTGTTTTGTTGCCATAGACGGACATGATGGCGGCGGCGGGGGTGGTGTTGCCGATTCCCATATCCCCAGAAGCGATAACATCCGTTCCTTTGTCCGCCGAATCTTGTGCCAGCTCAATTCCTGTCTGCAATGCCTCTTCCGCCTGCTGGCGGGTCATAGCGGGCCCCGCAGACATGTCTTTCGTGCCGGGAGCGATTTTTTTGTGAGTCAATCCGGGGCAGTTCTGAAAATCGAAGTTCACTCCGATATCGACGACCACAATTTCTGCAGAGACGTGTTTGGCCAGAACATTAATGGCGGCGCCGCCTTGCAAAAAATTCTGTACCATTTGCGCCGTCACTTCAGGCGGATAGGCGCTGACTCCTGCCTTGGCAATGCCATGATCCGCAGCAAAAATAAAAACACATTTCTTTGTAATTGAGGGAGAGTCGATGCCTTTGATGGCGACATATCGACGAGCCAGTTCTTCCAGTCGTCCCAGGCTTCCCGGAGGCTTTGTCAGGGAGTCCAGCCGTCTTTGGGCTTTATCCAGGTCGCTGACGTCAACAGGCAGGATTTGGTCCAGGGTTTTCTGGATCGATGCTGGCATGAATTACTGAGGGCTCTCTTCTTCTAAGGTTTTTTCTTCATCACCTTCGTCCTCAGCAACGAGATTTGCAGCTTTCTGAGAGTAACGAAGGTATTTGATGATTTCTTTTATTTCCTCATCCGATACCTTGCTTCTTTGCGAAGGCATTTTATTGTCACCTGCAACGACGGTTTGGAAAATATCAGCATCGGAAAAACTTTCCTGAATATATTCAACATCAATGAGCCGGGGGGCCTCGGTGTGCTTGCCCATAGCGTCGGGCCCATGACAATTGGAACAAACTTTATGGAAAATTTTCTGCCCTGGTTGAAACTCAGCCGGAACCTCTTTGGTGGCTTGTGGCGCGCAGGAGGCAATGAATAGAATCAAAAAATAGATCAACCCCCGAAAAACTGTCATTATCAACTCCCGTTATTTGCGTTTGATCAAGTCTGTTATGCCGTCGTAATTTCTGTCCAGCTCCACACGCACCAGCCCGCCGTCAGGTTCAAAGTATTCCAAGCGATCAGCCTTCCCGTCAAAGTTGGTGTCATACTCAACCTTTTCCGGTTTCGTGGAATCCTTAAAGTATTGCCATTGATCCTGTTTTCCGTCTTCATTGGAATCGAAAGCGGCGGACTGAAGCAATTTTTCTCCTGCAAAATATTCCCAACGATCGATTTTACCGCTATGGCTGGAATCATACTCTATCCGAACCAAACTTTCGTTATCATTAAAAAATTGAAAAATATCCATATTGCCATCCTGATTTTCATCTATTTCAATGCGGGATATTTTTTGATTTGAATCGAAAAATTCTTTCCTGTCCACCTTACCGTTGAACTTTGAATCTTTTTCGATCCGCTCCAAGGTGAACTCCTTGGTATAAAATTGGAACTGATCCAGCGTTCCATCAAAATTGCGATCCAGTTTGGCAAGGACGGGTTTTTTATGGCCCTCATAAATATCGACCTGATCCAGTTTTCCGTCGCCATTGGTGTCGTATTCAATTTTGACCAATTTCCCTTCCTGGGACATTTCGTGCCATTGGTCCAATTTGCCATCAAAATCACCGTCGATCTGAAGAATTTCGCCATAGGCGCTGGATGTAAAAATCGTCAGCAATAAGAAAAATGTAATCTGTATTTTAGATTTCATCGCTCCTCCAGCATAAAGGAAATCGGTAAGTTGAATTTCATGGAATTTATTTTTAGAAGTTCTGGGATTGGGGGATAGGGGCTCGCGGATTTAACGGCGTCCAGAGCGGCCTCATCCAACAGTTTAAAAGGGGAAGGGTTCACAATAGAAAGTTCCAACAGTTCTCCTCCGTTTCCCAAGGTAAACGCGACCACGGGTTGTCCCTCGAACCCCCGACTGCGGGCAATGCGCGGGTAATATTTTACCTGGGCGATCCGGTTCCTAATCTTTGCGGAAAACCCATTTTTAATTTGGTTCAACAACGCAGACGAAAGGTCACTGATTCCGTCACTGAGGCGGGCCAGCTTTTCAATTGGCCTGGTACTAACCTCTTCATCCTGGTTGAGCTTTTCTTCGGAAAAACCGGGAGGAATGAAGGCTTCCTTTAGAAGACGGGTGCTTTGTAACGGCGAGGAAAAATTGCTTGCGGCGATCGGAATTGAAGGCTGGTAGTGAGCGACTGATTCCGAGTCTAAACTTTTTGAAGCCCGCGCCTGGGTTCCCACTGCTTGCCACGGCTTATTCAAGACTTGCGGTTTCATTACCTTGAGGGCAGTCGATGGGTTTGGTATCCCTGCAATAGACACACTATTTATTCCAGCTACCGGTTGATGGGTTGTTGGCATTCCAACAAGCGTAACAGGTAAAGGTTTTTGGATGGCTGTAGTTTTTAGCAGGAAACTATTTTCAATATTTAATTGGGCTGAAGCGAGGGAAGTGAATTTTTGAGAACTTTCATACTTCACTTCCGTAAAACTTTTCGCTTGAACGGTTGAATTAAGGGAAGCTGCTTTAGTGGAAGCGGAAGACTTTATTAACCTTGGAACGGGCTGAAAAGATTTGTTTTGGAAGTGTTTAATTAATGAATCATTCGTATCCTTCGACTGCATCGCCAGTTGCGTCAAAGGGACGGGTGTGTTCTGGTTCGGATGGGCCTCCCGGATCATGCGGGGAGACGGTAGAATTGCCTGAGAAATCTCGAGCGGGGTCGTCCTCTTATATTCCGCAACCGGGTGATTAACAGGAGTTTGTTTTAGAATCGTATTCACAGGTTGCAATAGTTTCTCTGAGTTGCGAATCGGCACAGGGTTTCTTTTTGCAGAATGGGAGAGTGGAAAAACTTCTGTGCTTTTTATTATAGCAGACTTCGGTATTCGGTTGGGGCTAACCATTGTGTGTGTGGGGGGCGGCGCAACCTTCTTTAGCTCAACTATTTTTTTGGATTCTGGGGAAACTTTCTCCTCAGAGGGTATTTTTTTCTCCAAAACATATTTTATTTTGATCAAATTGTCTTTGTCAAGTTTGGAAGGGCTGTCCCAGGTGGGAAAAAAATAAAAGGCTATTAAATGCACTGTCGCCGAGAGGGCGATGGTGTGTATAAGAGGGTGGGCCTTAAAATATTTTTTAAATACCGTGAGGTTCATAATTTGTTTTAAAAGTGCTTTCTCAGTTCTTGAATTTTTAAAATTCTATACCTTTTTGTGCAGGAATTCCCTGTTCCTTGAAAGGATGCTTTATGCAGCGCATTTCTGTCACCAAATCAGCAATTTCAATCAGCTCCTCCGGTGCGTTTCGTCCTGTACAAACGACATGGACATCGGCGGGTTTATTTTTGAGAGCTTCGATAAATAGCTTGTGGGGAAGAAAATTATAATGCAGGACATAATTGATTTCGTCCAGAATCACCATTTTATACTTCCCGCTATTCAATTTTTCAGAAGCAATTTCCCATGCCTTTCGAGCTGTTTCTCGATCTTGTTCAGGATTTTCAGTGTCCCAGGTGAAGCCATCACCCATTGAAACCATTTCAACGTTGGGTTTCAAAAGGTCGAACGATTTTTTTTCTCCCGCTTTCCATTTCCCCTTCATAAATTGCATGATGAAAACGTTCATTTTGTTGCCTGCGGCTCGAAGAGCAATTCCAAAAGCTGCAGTGGATTTTCCCTTACCATCCCCCGTATTGACGATAATCAATCCTTTTCTTTTTCGTTTGTCTGAAGCAGGCATTTTTCTCATAAATATATCTATAAATTGGGTTCTTTTATTGAGCTGGATTCAACTTTATTTAATATGTATTTCAACCACTCGGTGGAACTTCCCATATAAATATGGGAGTAAAATGCGAAACAATTTTTGTAAACATAGCCATCCTTAACTTCGACATTCTTTTTGCCATTTAAATATTGCATACGAGGCGTTTCGTTATTATTAACGAAACTGGAATAATGAAATTCATGCCCTTTCATGAGCAAATCTTTTTTTATTTCTTTCTTTTGTTTAAAACTTAGAATGCGATAACCCAGGGTCAATTTTTTCGGATTCATGGTTGTTGAAAAATCAAAAAGACCAACCATTGGGAACGAGTGATTTTTTTCATCCAGGATACTTTTTCCCAAATACATCAGGCCGCCGCATTCGCCGACGATTACTTTCCTGGAATTTCCAAAATCCCTTATGCATTGAATCATGGCTTTGTTTGCACTCAGCTTTTTGAGGTGCAGTTCTGGATAGCCACCGGGAAGGTAAACCCAGTCACAATTCTTGGGCAACTGTCTGTCTTTTATGGGGGAAAAAAAATGAATCTCACCTCCATAATGAGAGATAACATCCAATGTATCCTGATAACAGAATGCAAACGCCTCGTCCCTGGCAACGGCGACTTTAAATGTTTTTTTTGCTTGTTTGCCTGTCCAACGGGGAACCGGATTTAAAATTTCTCTAATGGGTTTTTTTTTAGATGCATTAATAGATTTTAGAATTTTTGGGATATTGAAATGTTGTTCTAAATGGTCGGCCCATTTGTCGTACAAACTATCCTGTTGTTCATGACTTTGAAATAGACCTAAATGCCGGGAAGGCAGGGTCAACTCTGGATTATTAGGTAAATATCCCAGGAATTTGGTTGTGGTGTATTTCTCTATGGCGGCCTTTATTATATTTGCGTGTCCGGGGTGGTTGACCCGGTTAGCGATCACTCCTAAAAAATTTAGCGCTGGATCAAAATTGACGAATCCCTGGACCAGAGCCGCCGCAGAACGTGCCGTTGCCTCTCCATTGAAAATCAAAATAATTGGGAGTCCTGTGAGTTTTGCTATTTCGGCGGTGGAGCCTTTGTCCTTAATTGGAGAGGCTCCATCAAACAGTCCCATCACGCCTTCTGCAATCGCAATATCTGATTTTCGGGAAACTTCGGAAAAAAGATTGCGAACGTATTTCGGAGGACACATGACTGAATCCAGGTTGTAGCTGGGTCGTCCGCATGCACGGGAATGATGGCCCGGATCAATATAATCCGGGCCAACTTTAAACGGACTGACGTTAAGCCCTCTACGGGTCAAAAGACGCATCAAGCCTAAGGTAACCGAAGTCTTTCCAATATCGGATTGGGTTCCGGCGATGATGAGGCCTTTAACATTTTGATGAGGGAATGTCATGAAGAAAACCTTATTTAGAAATATCCAAAGAAGTTCGTGCTGAACTTGATTTGATAAACTGCTCCAACCACCCTTTATATAGAAGCGCAGAACCAATGCTCACATAAAGGAAGGGCTTCATCAGATAACCAGGAAACCGGGAAATTTGCCTTTGAGCGTATTCCATGAAATTCATACTTTCATAAACCTCATGACCGGAAAGCGCGTAAAAGCTTCCGTTGGAAATCACGAAAGCTAGAGTGGTGCAAATCGCTAAAGTGATGGCCATTGAAGCCGCCTGGTTCCATTGGGTGATTTCAAGGGTTTGAAATCTCCGTCCTCCAAACCACAACGCCAGATAAGTTGGGATTAAAAAGCCATAGGCCGACGTAATGCACCAGGCGGGCTCTCTCTGGACGGAAAAATAATCGATGAGACCCGCGCAACCTATTAACAATGCCGGGAAAATATATTCCCTCAGATAGATACCGGCAATGAAGAAGATTGCCAACGTCGCACTTGGGAGACCGAGTGGACGAAAATGGATGTAGCGCGTCAAAACCATTAAAACAATCAATCCTAATAGGAGTTTTAGTTTAAAGGATGTATTAGAATTCATGACTTTCCTCATTATTTAATTGTTGGACGCAGGGTTGAAGTACCAGGTGAACCCGCCATAACCGGATATACCGGCAGTTCCAAATCCAAAGTTTTCTTCATATTCCTTGTCAAAAAGATTTTCTCCTCTAGCAGTCAATTTTAAATGTTTGTTGACCTTATAGCTGACTGCGGCACGCATGGTTGTGAAGCCGCCGGTTCTGTTAGTTCCGGTACTGTTTGAATGGGTATTGCTTCGTACCCGTACCCCCAACAATGTTTCCAGCTTTTCTTTCCAAGTGTGGGTCAAGTTAGCGGAAAAATTATGCTCGGCACGGCGGATCAGGGGCGCTCCATCGTCATCTCTTGCTTTCAGCCAGGTGTAATTGGAGGAAAGCCTGAAGTTTTTCGGTAAAATAATATTGAGGTAAGTTTCCACACCTTCTGTCGTGGCTTTAGCAACATTTTGTGCACGGTAAACATATCCTCCCAAATCGACAGTTTGGATGAGGTTTTCAAAATTCACATGAAAGTAGGTAATACCGATTTTTACTTTATCGTCCAGTAGATTTTGATCCAGACCTACTTCCCAACTTTTACTTTTTTCCGGTTTCAATGAAGGCGTTCCAAAGTCAGGAAAGAACAGCTCGTTAAGGGTGGGAGCGCGAAAACCCGTAGCATAAGCACCTCGAATTCTCGTATTTGTTTCAAGAATGCGGTAGGCGGCCTCAAACTTTCTGGTTGTAGGGTCTTCGAATACTGAATTGATATCATGACGGAATCCCGCCGTCGCAGTGATCCGCTTGCCGTACCGACCTTGGAGTTGAAGATAGAACCCATTATTCTTAATGGTTCTACGCAAAGCACTTGACTCATTGACTCCGTTTCGGACTTCATGCTCAAACCCAAAGGTTGTTGAAAAGTACTTGTTCAGTTCTACATTATTTTGAACATCCACCCCGTAAGTTCGATTGAAAATGTGGGAACTTTTTGTAGACCCTCCAGGGTCAAGAGTTTTTAGAAATTCATATGCATATGTGGGGTTAATTTTAAGATCCCATTTGCTGGAAAGCCCTTTTTGAATGGGGAGTGCCATGTAAAAAGAATCGGTTTTACTAAACCCTTTTTCATCTACGAAACCGAATGCATCAAACTCTACAATTCCTCTTGTAAAGCGCCCGATGAAATCCACTCGTCCATCATCCAAAAAGTTGCGGCCAAACCGGGTGGACACGGTGGTATTTTCATAGCCATCGTTTTCTGAGTTTCCCCGGCTTTCATTAGCGGCGGAGAAACCCTCGCTGTCTGTGCGCGAAACGGAAACAGAATAGTCGATAAAATCAAGATCGCCCCCACTGTTTAAGGTTTCCTTGAAAGTGCCGAAACTGCCTCCTTCAAATGAAAACGAATGCGTGGGTTTTCCTTTTCCGCGCTTGGTGATGATATTGACGACACCACCCACGGCGTCCGCCCCCCAAAGGGTGCTTTGAGGTCCTCGAAGAATTTCAATTTTTTCAATATTATCGGTAGTGAGATCGGAAAAACTAAAAGCCCCCGTCGTGTTGCTATTGACTTGCACTCCATCAATGAGAACCAGTGTGGAGTTTGACCCGGCTCCCCGTATGAAAACGCTTGTCGCTGTTCCCAAGGGCCCCGATTGAACCACCTCCATTCCAAGTTCTTCTCTAAGAATGCTCAGTACATTAATATACTGTTTCTTTTTTATTTCTTTCTCCGAAATAATGGTTAAGGAAGAAGGGATATCTTCAACTGCAGTCAATGATTTGGTGGTGGTTACCGATAAAGTTTTTAACTCCACAGTATCGTCTGCCGCATGAACTGTTGCGGTGCCTGAAAAAATTAGTAAAAGACAAAATAATGAGGTAACGCGCAAATATGTGCGATGCAAAAGGATTCCTTTTCTCTCGAAGGATTTTAAAATTACGTTCAAGCAAGGTTTTCTGACTTAGGGCGTCCTACTCACCGCGCCTTCCCCTCCGGCTAGAAAGTGGCACTAATGCGGTTTTCGTTCCCTTTACAGTTGCGGGACAGTGCCGGAATTTCACCGGGCTTCCCTTAAACTGGAACGTGTTTGGTTAAATTTTCTACAACTAAAAATGTTTTTAAATGTTTTCGATAAAACTCCTGAAAATAATTAACGCCAGCAGACTTAAAACGGCAGAGGCAAACATGATCTTGTGACTGTGAATAATATCCATTGCGTTGATTTCGTTTTCTGCGCTGCCTATATAGGGTTTTTCGACCAATTGATTGTTGTAAAAACTGTTTCCCCCCAATTGGATGCCCAAAGCCCCGGCCATTGCCGCCTCCGGTATGCCAGAGTTTGGACTTAAATGGTTGGCCCCATCGCGTTTGACTGTATTCCAGGAACGCTTGCCATTAAAGCCACAGAGTCCAGCTCCGATCGCCATGAACAATCCGCCCAGCCGGGCTGGGAGCCAGTTCGCCGCATCATCCAGCCGGGCCGGAACCTTTCCAAAATGGATATAGGTTTCGTTCCTGTATCCGAACATGGAGTCCAATGTGTTCACCGCTTTGTATGCCAGGGCTAAGGGCGCACCCCCCAGACAGGCAAAAAATAATGGCGCGATGATTCCGTCCACGGTGCTTTCGGCAATGGTTTCAACGGTGGCTCTTGATATTTCCTTATTATTTAAATTCGCCGTGTCCCGTCCGACGATTCTTGCCAGGCTCATTCGCGCAAGATCAATGCAGCCTGTATCTAAATGGCGAAAAATCGGACGACTTTCATCGTATAAACTTCGCACTGAAATACAGGTGTATATTAAAAAAATCGATCCCGCTGTTTCAGCAGTTGGGTGAATGCTTTGTAACCCCCAAAGTAAACTCCATACAAAAATATATGTTCCGCAAACCACGGTTGCTGTCGTCACCGCTCCCGCTGCGATCTGATTTGAAAATATTTCTCGCGTGTGCTCTTCCAGGCGTTTAGCAATGAAACCTATGATCCTGACCGGGTGCGGATAACCCTTGGGGTCTCCAATCAAAAGATCCATGATAAATGCCAAAAGGATCTGGACAGACAAATCCATGAAATTTCATGCCCCTTAGAGTTGAAAGTATTCGTGCACTCGGGATAGTAATAATTGATTGTCCTTTCTATTCCTTACCGCGAGGCGAAAGAAGCTTTGATCCAGCCCGATAAAATTTCCGCAATTTCTTAACACAATCCCTTGAAATAAGAGAGTCTCAAAAAAGTGTTTGGCCTGAGTTTCGTTTTCTCCAGGTAAGCGGAAGAGAATAAAATTTGCGTCTGATGCAAATACTTCGATAGCAGTTATTTCTTTTAAATTTTCATATAAGAAATCATTTTCCAGCTGGATATAATTTCTTGATTGCTCCGAAAATATTTTGTCCTGAGTAAGAGCCGAACCAACCGCCTGGGCCAAGCCGTTGACGGACCATGGAGGCTGGTGCGCCTCAATTTTTCTGACCCGCTCTGGATGCATTATTCCGTATCCCAGGCGAAGGCCGGGAAGCGAATAGAATTTAGTCATCGAGTGTATTAATATTAAATACTTGTTTGCTGCGCTATATTTTAAAAACGACTTGTCTGGAGTGGAAAAATCTATAAACGTTTCATCAATAAATAGAAAAATCCCCTGTCGTGCACAGAACTTACTGAGTGTTTTAAAAGATTCTTCATCCAATAGAGTCCCTGTCGGGTTGTTGGGATGCCCAATGACAATGCCGCCTAAATCAGGATATTGTTTGAGGTGGAAAAGAAATTTGTCTATGGGCAATGAAAACCCATTGGCCGGGTCCAGATTAAAGTGGCGCACTGAAATTCCGGCTTGTTGGAAAGCTCGTTCGTACTCGGAGAAACAGGGAGCCGCTATGAGAACTTCCTTGCCACGGTTTATTAAGTGAGGCAGTAGATAGATCAATTCCGTCGACCCATTTCCCACAGTGATCCAGTCAGGCGATACGCCTGTAGCATCGGCTAAATTTTTTTTCAATTCTCCGTAATGAGGATCTGGATATTCCTTGAGAAAGTCCAGCGATTGAGAACAGATATCCCGCACACAGTTGGGAGGACCCAGAGGGTTGATGTTGACGCTGAAATCGAGAAGATCACTCCGTTCCAAACCTGTCGTCCGGGTCGCTGCTGTCAGGTTGCCCCCATGAGGTGCGTGCATAAAGTGATCCTCAACTCCTGCCGTCTCATCCAAGTTGGCATCTATGGACCGGTTGTTGATTACAGTTTTCATGATTGAGGCGGTATTTGGACAGAGAACCCTTTCGGGCTTCCCTTCCATTTGTTGTAGTAAATGAGGCTGTCAAGAGGCGTTCTATTGGCCCATCCAGCTGTTTCCAGCATGGGTTCTTTATAAAACTCATCCGTATGTCCCAGGCACAGATAGGCGACAGGGAAAACGTGATCGGGAATTTCTAGATCCTTTTTCAACTGTTCCTGAGATAAGATACTAACCCATCCCACCGCCATGCCTTCAGCGCGTGCCGCCAGCCACAGATTTTGAATAGCACAGCAAGTGCTGAAAAGGTCCGTTTCCTTGATGGTGTCCCGCCCTAAAACGTTTGGGCCAAATCGGGTGCTGTCGCAGGTGACGCAGATGTTGATTGGGGAGTCCAGTATCCCATCTAATTTTAAGGACTTGTAAAGTTGTTGCCGGTCTCCAGAAAATTTTTTCGCGGCTGTGGCGCTGGCATTTTTAAAATTGGAAGCGACCTTCTCTTTTAGTTTTTGATCATTAATGATCAAAAAATTCCAGGGTTGCATGAATCCGACCGACCCGGCGTGGTGCGCCGCATCCAGAATTCTTCCCAACACAGCGGGGTCGATGGGACTGGAATTGAAATGGCGGATATCCCTTCTTTTATAAATCGCTTCATACAGACCCTGCTTTTTCTGAGGTGAAAATTCATGGGCTGATTCATCTGCAAGTTTTTCGGCGGTATCGCCCGATGTGGATTTGATGGTCACTGGAATTCCTGAAACCATGTGCACGACCTGATCGAATTTAGATGCGGCGATTTGATTGGCTTCTCCGGCAATGTCGCGAAAACTTCGGCTGAGGTTATTGTCCGGAACGATTCCGGCACCCACTTCATTGGTGATTAGAATGACCGTGCAATGAGCGCGCGTGCATTCTGTAATAAGCTCTTCCATTTTTTCCAGGATGGAGGTCCGATCCATATTTTTCATCATCATATTGCTGACCCATAGAGTCAGACAGTCCATGACGATGATTGCGGCTTTTTTGCCTTCCCGCTTTATAATTGCACCGGGATCGAGGGGGCCTTCCTGGGTGATCCAGTCTTTTCCGCGTTCCTGTTGATGCTTTGTTATACGTTCTTTCATTTCATCGTCCAGCGGCTCAGCGGTGGCAATGAATACTTTACGACCGGAGAACTTATCCGCAATGGACAGAGCCTGCCGGCTTTTGCCGCTCCGACAGCCTCCAGTGATAAGAATATTTTTCTTCAGCATGACTAAACCCTTTAAGGTAGGTACGATTCAATCCTATTTTGTACGTCTGCTAATGTCCAATGACCAATGCGCCTGTTATCAGAATGGCGGATTCTAATAATTCGGTCTGTGCGCCCAAAGTGTCCCCGGTGATGCCGCCAATCGCTTTTTGAAAAAACCAGAGCAGTAGAACTGTTCCTGTAGTGAATAAAAATAAAACCATCAGTCCGGTTTCAATCGAGATCCAAAAGGGCAGGGCGATAGGGAATATCGCGAACCCCAGTAGATGATATTTTCTCTTCTGAAAGAAAATTTGCGATTTACCACCTTCCTCCCGCGCATAATCCATGAAGACCAATCCGATGACCTGGCTGGTCCGCGCCAACGCCGGTGCCACAAACAACCAGATTTCATAACCGGGTCGGTTCAAACTTGCAAATCCTGCCATTTTTAGCAGCAAACAAAAAATGATCGCCAATGCTCCCATGACCCCTATTCTGGAGTCCTGCATGATCTCCAGAATGCGTTGTTTCGGGCGGTGGGAAAATAGCCCGTCGGCACTGTCTGCTAAGCCGTCCAGATGAAGCGCTCCGCTGATAACCGCTAGAAACAGGGCATCTGCGACCATGCGGATTTCCTGAGTCGCATACACAGCGCCCAACTTGTCCACTCCATAAAGGAGTGCTCCGATGAAAAGGCCCACCAGCGGGAAGTACATGATCTGCCGGCCATCGACTTTGAATGCTCTTGCAGGCATGGGGATGATGGTTAAAAACCCCAGAGCCGATAAAAAGTTCACCACGCACCATCGACGATTTCTTTTACTTGTTTCATATCGATGGAATCATTCACCAGTTTCGCCAGCCGGTTGAGATGTTGTTGACGAAACTCCTGGTAATTAAACTTCTTGTGCGGAGTCGGCAGACCTCGGAGAATTCGAACGTGATTGAGAAACGAATTTCTTAACAATTCGTTATCCAGCACCCCGTGTATATAAGTTCCCACTACCGTTCCTTTTTCGTTTGTGACGCCCAGATGGTGGGGATGGTCTCCATTGGAAATGTTGAAGAGAGGTAGATATTCTTCATTGAACTCGGTTACGCCCATGTGGATTTCGTAACCTTCAACAGAAAGACCTTCTTTAAATACAGGGCTTGCTAATGTGGTCTGTCGAACCTGGCGCGTCGTTTTTTCTTTCAATAAGGTTGTTTCAATATTAAATACTGAGAGACCGGAAATTTCTGCTTGGCGACTTTCCATGCTCTCCGGGTCCTTTACTGTCTTCCCCAGGATTTGAAACCCGCCGCAGATTCCTAGAAGTATGGCTCCCGATTCGTAACGTGTGCAAACGGCTTTCGCCAACCCATTGGCTTTTATGAATTTTAAATCGTCCAGGGTGTTCTTGCTTCCCGGCAAGATGATCAAATCGGGATTACCCAACTGTGACGGATTGGACACGTAGCGCAGAGAAACGGAAGGATCGGCGGCAAGCGGTGAAACATCCGTAAAGTTTGAAATTCGTGGGTACCAGATAACGGCGGCGTCCAGTTGGTCCTTTCCATTTTCGGTTGACGGATGATTCCAGGCTGGAATCGCGTCCTCTTCATCGACGAACAGGTCTCGGCAAAACGGGATGACACCGAGTATCGGTTTTTGCACGAGATCTTCAAACTGACGCAGACCGGGTGTCAATAGATCCAGATCGCCGCGAAATTTGTTGACGATGAATCCCGCCACCCGATCCTGCTCCTCTTTTGTTAACAGGTCATATGTCCCCTTCATCCAGGCGAACACGCCGCCTCTGTCGATGTCTCCGACGATGAGCACGGGAGCCTTGGCCATTTTGGCCATGGGCATGTTGACGAGGTCCCATTGTTTCAGGTTGATCTCGGCGGGACTGCCCGCACCCTCCAGAACGACCAGTTCGTATTCGCGGCTTAAATGATTGAAGGCGGTTTGCACTTCCTCTTTATGCTTGTTGTGATGGGAGTAGTAATTTTTGGCGTTGCGGTTTTCGGTAACTTTCCCCATGACGATTACTTGAGACATGTTGTCACCGGAAGGTTTCAATAGAATCGGGTTCATGTTGACGTGTGGTTTGATGCCGCAGGCTTCCGCTTGGTAGGCTTGGGCGCGTCCGAGCTCGCCTCCTTCTTCGGTGACGAAGGAATTCAGCGACATATTCTGTGCTTTGAAGGGGGCCACCTTCCAGCCTTCCAGAAAAAACTGGCGGCAGAATCCTGCGGTGATGATGCTTTTTCCAACGCCGGACCCGGTTCCCTGAATCATTAAAGTTTTTGCTGTCATCTTTTCACACCTGCCGCTTTCTTTTTGAGCAACCAGACAAAGAACGGGCCACCGATCATGGCAGTGATGACCCCTACGGGAATTTCTGTTGGGGCGATTACGGTCCTTGCCACGGTGTCGCATATGATTAGAAAACTCGCCCCGAACAGCATGGAAGCGGGGATCAATAGTCTTTGATCGGGCCCAATGAGCAAACGGACGATGTGCGGGACCACCAGGCCGACAAATCCGATGGGGCCACTGACCGCCACCACAGCGCCAGTAACCAGTGAGGCGCTGACCAACCCGATTTTTTGAATCTTGGGCACGTCCACCCCGCGACTCAGGGCGGACTGAGACCCGGAGCTGATCAAATTCAAATCTCTGGCGATCACCATCAGAATGAAGCTTCCTAATATCACCGGGAGGCTGACCGAAAATACGGTCTGGTAATCGGTGATGTCCAAACCGCCCATCAACCAGCGGACTATTTGGAACGATTGAGTTATATCTGAAAGGTAGTGAATGAGCATGACCATAGCCGCGAAAAAGAAATTAACCGTGACGCCAGCTAAAAGAACGATGGATGTTGGCAATTCCCCTTGCCGGGTTTTCACCAGATTGAAAACCAGAGTGACCGCCAGCATGGCTCCTAAAAAGGCAGCGAATGAAATGCTTGAGAACCCTAATACTGTGAATGATAGGCCCAGACTGATGGCTAACACCGCCCCGAACGCTGCACCGCTGGCAACCCCCAAGGTGATCGGGGCGGCGAGATCGTTGCGCAAAATGGCCTGAAACACGGCACCCGCCACGGAAAGGGATGCGCCGGTTATGGCCGCAAGCAGGATTCTTGGCAAACGTGCAAGAAACAGAATGTGGGCGTCCATGTTGTCGGCAAAATTGATTTCATTTGATAAGGCTTTTTCTAGGCTGATCCGCGTGGCTCCGATCAATGGGGCGATGGCCAGTGTTGCCAGGAAAAATACCGTGAACCATGCCAGGGTCGAAATATATCTTCTACGGTTTAACATGGGCAGGCTCAACGTATGCATGGCGCCTCCGGCGATATCATGATGCTCCCATCCTCAGGGTCGCGGATAACTTTCAATTGCACCCCGTAGACGCTTTCCAGGATTTCCTTTTGAAGGACCTCCTCTGGTGTCCCGTCTTTGACGATGTTTCCCTTGTCGATGAGAATCAACCGGCGGCAATACTTTGATGCCAGATGAAGATCGTGCATGGCCAGTAACATCGTCATGCCTTCATTGCGATTGAGCCGATGCAAAATATTAATAATTTCCAATTGGTATTTGATGTCCAGCGCGGTGGTGGGCTCATCCAACAACATCACCTTCGGTTCCTGAGTGATGGCGCAAGCCAGCATCACGCGTTGTTTTTCGCCGCCACTGATATCGGTGAATTGCCGTTCGGATAAATGCGTTGTTTCCGTGGTCCGCATCGCCTGGTTTGCGATATCAAAATCCCTTTGACTCTCAAACGACATGGGAGAGAGATAAGGATGACGGCCCATCAAAACAATTTCAGCGACACGAAAGGGAAATGCCATCGCATGTTCCTGCGGAAGCCAGGCGATCGATTGAGCGAGAATCTTTCTTTTATAATCATGAAGGTCTTGATCGCGGAACAAAACGTTTCCCGAATCTGGTTTAAGAATGCCGCCCAGCAATTTTAATAACGTGGACTTGCCCGATCCATTGGGTCCGAGGACTCCGATAAACTCCCCAGGTTCCACCTGCAGGGATATGGACTTAACGACGGGTTCTTCGTGGTAAGCAAAGGAGACGTCTTTTAATTGCAGGATGGCAGGGGTCATTATCGAGGGTGCTCCACTTTTTCGGCGACGGGCGATTTGTCTGAAGCTACTTCCGGATGGATGGCTTTTACGAAGAGTTCGATGATATTTACCAGCCGGGGTCCGGGAATGAGAATATAATCGGCGCCGATCATATGAATGTTCTGGTTTTTAACCGCTCGAATGGTGGAGAATTTTTGCCACCCCTGTCGCCTTTTTACCGACGACTCCTCGGTGAGTATATCCGTTCGGCCAATTTCAATGATGATCTCGGGAGATTCATGAATGATGAATTCTTTGGATACTTTTGGGTATTGCGCTTGCGTTTCGGCAAGAATATTTTTCCCTCCCGCAAGGGCCAGCATTTCGCCCAAAAATGTTTTTGGTCCAACTCCGTATAGTTCGCGCATCGCGTCGTTGCTGATTCCCAATAACAGTAAGACCGATTTTTGCGAGACACCCGCCAGTCGTTTGCGGTTGTAATCAATCTTTTCTTGCATGGACTGGATTAGTTCGTCCGCCGCCTTTTCCCTGTGAACCGCGTTGCCTATTTCCCTAATGGAATGGTAAATTTCGGCGAAAGAAAGCATCGCAATGGGTAAATTGGGAATGCTGAGGTTTTCAACAAAATTTTTGATCTTTTGTTTGTTGGGTTGATGGATGATGAGGTCGGGTTTTAGGGTGATGATCGTTTCATAGCTGGGATTCAGCAGGCCACCAACCTTGGGGAGCGATTTGGCTTTTTCGGGATAATTGCAAAACTCGGTGACGCCGACGACCCGGTCACCCGCGCCAATGGCGAATAGTATTTCGGTGACTCCCGGTGATAGGGAGATGATTCTTTGGGGTGGAGTGTCGTCTTTAATTTCGGTCCACCCCTGAACAGGGAAGCTCGCAAAGAGTACCAAGGAAAGAACGAATACGCTAATAAAGCGAAGCAGGAGGACCGTCAGGCGTAAATTAGCCCTATAGAAGCCGCTGGCTTCTTTCTGCAAAAAGGCATGATTTATTTCCATCACCGGAAAACCTCGTTCCAGTGAGAAGAAGGGCAAAAAAAACCATTCCGTAAGGAATGGGATCGGGTGACTTAACCCCTTTACCCCTCAATCCACGAAGAGTTAGCAAGGACTATTCAAACAGGTGTTCTGGCTCCCGGATCATCCTACCTCCTGTCCCTTCCCACTTGTAAAACAAGCAGTGGTATCGACAGGGTTCGTTCCCGGTTACAGCGGCGGGTCCGCAACGGTTTTTAACCGTTTTCCCTTTAACATTGAATAGTGTTGTGAAAATTTGGCTCAATCTTAACAGACTTGTGCGGTCTGTCAATTAATTACTTTTAAGCGCGGGAAAGAACACGGCGCCGAATAAAGTGAAAGAAATTTTTAAAAGTTTGGCCAGTCAATGTGAGTTTAGCTGTTAAAAAAATCCGTCAGCTCCTGAAGATTATCTTTACTGATCTCGTGACCTTGTTGGGTCTCTTTAGCGGTGAGTTGATGGCCTTTGGCTTTCATTTCATCCAGGGCATAATCGGCCAGAAAGGATGGAACGACCTCATCATTGGCCCCAAAGATTCCAAGGATGTCTACAGCTGGACGTTGAAGGACGGTATCGTCCGGGAGTTCCGGTAAAAAACCGCAAATGGATGCCACACGGTGCAAGGGATGCGACCCGAAAAGGGTGTAAACCAGAGATGCGGCTCCTCCTTGAGAAAACCCCCACAGGCAGATTCTCAAGGAAGATTCTGGTATTTTTTCGGAAAAGTGCCGATGGGCTTCATCGACTGTTTGCGAGGTATATTTTATAAATTCAGTAACGGTTTGTTTCTGCCGGGGGCCATCCTCCCACCAGCTCCACAAGCCCTTACCGGCATCGACCGGGCCTTCTGGATAGACCAGCAAGGCATTTTTCAGTTGCAGCCTGTTGCCATGAATCAGCATATTCTCCGGTGTGGAATCAGCGCCGTGAAAACCGATTAGAAGGTTGATGGGTTTCTCCATGTCCAGTTCGGTTTCGCCAATGATGACTTTTTCCCCCTGCCATTCGGTATTTTTATAATTTACAGCCATGTTGCTATTGAACCTGTTGAGTTTGGATGATTTTTTGCGCCAGCGTTTCGGCTTCACTTCTTGATTGGATCGTTCCCAGAATCCTGGCTTCCTCTACCCGGTCCAGAATGATCTGGAACAAAGGGGAGGGGGACAGTTTGAAACTCTGGATCAGGTCCTTTCCATCGAGAAGGGGCTTGCGATCCATCGCCGGTAAATACCGTTCAAAATAAAATTCGCCTATGCGGTGCGCCGCTTGATAAAAATTTTCCGTGTTTGGTCTGTTCTCGAAAGTAGATTTTATCGCGCAGGCGAGGAAGATGCCAGACATCAATTCGGATTCATTATTTTTAACGAATTGATACAATTTCGATTCGTCAATTTTTTCTCCGGCGAAATCCAGATTCGAATCCGTGGCCTCCTGTTGACAGAGAATGGTGCGGTAAATAAATTGAATATCCGCGTTGCTGGCGCGGAGCCTTTTAAGCAACAAAATAATTTTGGACTGTTCCTCCAGTTTTCTTTTTTCCGGAGAAAGGCCATTGGAAGACGAAGGCATCAGCCGATATAAAAGCCCGGAAAATTTCAACAATGCCGTTCGTTTGCCTGTCAGGAAGCTGAGAGGACTGTTGGCGGGAATGATTGTTTCCGGATTCGGTAATAGGCTTTCCAGAATTTTAAAAGTATCCAGGCTAGTGTGCCACGCGGTTGCCGGGTCAGCGTCAAGCTCTCGCAATTCCGCCGTTTCAGGAAGTACGCATTCCAGGAGACCGATCTGATCCATCACCTGCAACAGGTTTAATACCTGCTGACCGCCAAGGAAGAGAATCCATTCATAATAGATGCGCTCTGGAGCGGTTTTTTTGAGATTGGACTTTTCATTTACGATCTTGCTTAGAGTGTCCGCATCGATTTCAAAATGGAGCGTGCTGGCGAATCGAAACGCTCTCAGCATACGGCAAGGGTCAGAAGAAAAAATTGGACCTTGTTGCACACGCACTATTTTACTTTTCAAGTCCGACCGGCCCCGATTGATGTCAATGAACGTATCTCTTTCTTCCAGATAATCATTCAGGCGGATGGCCATGGCGTTGATTGTGAAATCCCTCTGAGCCAGGTCTGCTTCGATGCAATCGCCTTGCATTTCGGTGAAATCGAAATTGAATTGTTTTTCGATGATAATGCGAAAGGTTTCCCGACCGGGGGTGCTGTCTAGATTGACAAAAGCAGATTGGGTGTCGGAGGCAAACCGATGAGCGGTTTTTTTAATATTTTTGCCGGTAAAATCAAAATCGGAACATTCCTTCCCTAAAAGAGTATCCCTGACGGTTCCACCGACCAGGTAAAGGTCATGCCCGATTCTGGAAGTAATCTCTGAAAGAACCTGTAAATATTTTTTAATGGGAGCGCCCGGCATGAAGTTGTCAGATTAAAAGTTTACTGGAAATAATAAGGATTTGAATTTATTCTACCTTAGATAATTTGAAACACCGACAAAGGGCAATATTATGAAGTTGACATTTGTGATTTCATCCATGGAGGCGGGAGGCGCGGAACGGGTTCTCTCCATCCTGGCCAATCACTGGGCGGAAGAGGGATGGGATATTACCATTCTGACTTTTACCGATGCTCCTTCATTTTTTGATCTTCATCCTTCCATAAAATATACACCGCTGAGCATTCATTGGCGGGCCCGTTTTGCGATTCAAAGATTTCTGAACAATTTTAAACGGCTTTGGGTTTTACGGCGTGCGATTAAAAAAAGCGATCCTCAAGTCGTCATTTCCTTTTTGGTGGATATCAATATTCACACACTCGTTTCAACCATTGGTCTTGGACTGCCAATCATCGTTTCCGAACGGAGTGAACCCAATAAATATTTATACGGCAGCATCTGGGATAAACTGGGGCGATGGACGTTTCCCCTGGCAGCCAAGGTTGTGAGTGTTACCCAATCTGCGGACCACTATTTTGAATGGCTGCCAAAGGACAAAAGGCGCATCATTCCTAATCCGGTTATTTCCCAGGGGGCGCACACAGACGGATTTGAAGTGCCCAAAGGCGTTGACCCTGAGAAAAAATGGCTGGTTGCGATGGGGCGGTTGACTTATGTAAAAGGGTACGATCTTTTGTTATCCTCCTTTCAAAAAATTGCAAACAAGTACAATGATTGGCAATTGATTATTTTGGGGGAGGGGAGTCTTCGTCCGGAATTAGAGAACCTAAGAAGAACTTTGAATCTGGAAATCCAGGTTGTCATGCCTGGCCGCTTAAAAAATCCGTTTCCATTATTGAGCAAATCCCAACTGTTTGTGGTGTCTTCTCGTTATGAAGGGTTCGTCAATTCTCTGGGAGAGGCCATGGCCTGTGGTCTTCCTGTATTGAGTTTCGATTGCCCCGGTGGCCCGAGGGAAATCATTCGCCATGAAATTGAATGAATTATATTACCATATTCTAATAAAATGCAGAAAAATTAATCCCTTGGAGTCAGAAGGATGAATCTGTAAAATGCTTTTATTTTTCTGGTGTCCTGGTTGGGGGGATTTTGGTTATCTTATGGAAAAAATTTCGGTAACGATCATTACCCTCAATGAGGAAAAAAATATTGAAAGATGTTTACAAAGCCTGAAATGGGCTGATGAAATCGTGGTCCTGGATACCTTCAGTTCGGATCGGACTGTAGAACTCTGTAGAAAATTTACCGACAAGGTGTTTCAGGAAAAGTGGCATGGATATGGCCGGCAAAAAAACCTTTGCGCGTCCCGAACCAGTCACCGCTGGATATTGAATATTGATGCGGATGAAGTTGTCAGCCCGGAATTCGCTCAAGCCATTCAAAAAGAACTGCAAACCGGGCCAGGGCATCCTGTTTATCAGTTTCCGAGGAAAAATTTTTTCGGCGGACGCTGGGTGCGTTTTGGTGGATGGTATCCCGATAAAATTTCAAGGCTCTACGATAAAACCAAAGTATCTTTCAAAGAGTCGCAAGTGCATGAAAAATTGGACCCGGATGATGATTCTGGAGTCATTCACGAGCCTTTGTTGCATTACTCCTATCAAGGCTTTGAAGATTATATAGACAGGCAGAACCGTTATTCCTCCATTTATGCGGCAGAGAAGATGAAATCTGGCTGGGAAGCCAGCTGGACCCATCTTTATTTGCGTCCGCCGTGGGCATTATTTAAAAACTTCGTTGTGCGCCAGGGGTTTCGGGAGGGGTTTTTGGGGATGTTTCTGGCGTTATCGGCGGCTTTTTATACGTATCTGAAATACGCAAAGACTAAGAAAATTTGAGTTTGAATTTGAGAGTGTAACTGTTTTTGCAGGCAGAACAATTACTTCGGTGAGGCGTTAAAGGTTATGAATTAGATGGGATTTGCGCTAAAATAAGCTGAAGTAGATCAGTCTTTTTGAGGAAATTACCTTTCTTTATCTTCCCTGGTTCCTCCTGGGATGCCTACTGCAACCCCGATTTCAATTAATCATTAACCAATTCACCCATTTCCCAGAGGTTGTTTTGACCAAGACGCAATTGTTGATTTTAATGACCCCTGTCATTTTGATGTCCTTGACGGTGCATGAGTATTCGCACGGCAAGGTGGCTTCCCTGCTGGGAGATGATACGGCGAAACGCCTGGGGAGATTGACATTCAACCCATTGAAACATCTGGATATGGTAGGCGTTCTGTTTTTCTATTTTGTGGGATTCGGATGGGCCAAGCCGGTTCCTGTCGATTGGCGAAATTTTGAAAACCCCCGCCGGGACATGATGTACGTTGCGATTGCCGGCCCGCTGTCTAATGTTGCTCTGGCGGTGGTCTGCAGTGTTTTCATCCGCATGATCTCCCCGGAAGAAAACGTGATTGCCTTCGTATTGCTCAGTTTTGGAGTTTATATGAACGTGGCTCTGGCTATTTTCAACATGTTACCGGTAGCGCCTCTGGACGGAGGAAGCGTTATCAAGGGGCTGGTTTCTCATAATATGGCCGAAACCATCTCCCGGTACGACCGATTTGGAGCGGTGGTCATCCTGGGAATTTTTTTACTGGATCATTTTGCCCACACCGGTATTCTAGGCGCGATCCTGGGACTGCCGATCAACTATTCGGTGCTCTTTTTGACCCAGGAGGCTTTCCCTGTATTGCAACAGGTTTTGATGGCCAGTTTTAACTGATTATTGACGATTCAGGTGACGATGAAGCGGAAACGAATTCTAAGTGGAATGCAACCGTCGGGCAGGTTGCATCTGGGAAACTATCATGGCGCCCTCAAAAACTGGCTGACCCTCCAGGATGATTACGATTGTTTTTATTTTATTGCCGACTGGCATGCGTTGACCACGCTTTATGAGGAGCCGCATCTCATCAAACAGTTTTCGCTCGATGTGGCTGTCGATTGGCTGAGTTGCGGGTTGGACCCTGAAAAATGCACCTTGTTCGTCCAATCGGAAATTCCCGCACATGCAGAACTGCATTTGTTGTTGTCCATGATCGTTCCGGTCCCGTGGCTGGAACGCAACCCTACCTATAAAGAAAAACAGGTGGAGGTCAAAAGTGTAGACATGAGTTCCTATGGGTTTTTAGGGTATCCCGTTTTGCAGACGGCGGATGTGGTGCTCTACAAGGCGGATTTTGTTCCCGTTGGAATCGATCAGGCGCCGCACCTGGAACTTTCCCGAGAAATCGTTAGGCGCTTTCATAACCTGTACAAAAAAAAGGTGTTTGTGGAGCCTGCCGCTAAAATTTCGGAAATTCCCAAGCTCAATGGGGTGGATGGACGCAAGATGAGCAAGAGTTATAATAACGCCATCTATTTGTCGGACACTGAAAAGGAAATCGCCAAAAAAATAAAGGGCATGCTCACCGATCCGCAACGCGCCCGCCGTGAGGACCCCGGCGACCCGGACGTCTGCAACCTGTTTCCCTTCCACAAACTGTATTCGTCCAGGGAAATGCAGGAGGAAATCATCCCGGCCTGTCGCACCGCGCAAATCGGTTGTGGAGACTGTAAGTTGAAGCTGGTCGATTCCATGCTCGCGGGAATGCGGCCCATCATGGAAAAACGCCAGGAGGTCGTCGCCAAACCCAAGGAAGTGAAGGAAATATTGCGGGCCGGAACGGAAAAAGCCGGCAAGGTGGCCAATGCCACTCTTCAAGAGGTCAAGCAGGTTATGAAGATTTAGTTTTGCAAACTTCTTAAGGCCGAATCCATCTCAATCGAATGTTATTTTATTCTTAACTACAATTTACCTTATAAAAAAATCAAATGGACTATAAAGAAACGCTGAACCTTCCCAAAACCGATTTCCCAATGAAGGCCAACCTCACCCAGAGAGAGCCGGAGATTCTCGCGCAATGGGAAAAAGAAGACCTCTATGGAGAGATCCGCAAGCAGTTCAAGGGCAAACCCAAGTTTGTTTTTCACGACGGACCTCCCTATGCCAACGGGCATATCCACATGGGCCACGCTCTCAACAAGATCCTTAAGGATTTTATTGTCAAGTATATGACCATGCAGGGTTTTGATGCGACTTTCATTCCCGGATGGGATTGTCATGGTCTGCCCATCGAGCATCAGGTGACCAAGGCGCAAAAAGAGAAGAAGTTAACACCGAGTAAAAATGAAATCCGCAAACTGTGCCGGGAATATGCGGCTGGGTTTGTGCAGAGCCAAAAAGAAGAGTTTGTCCGGCTGGGAGTCTTTGGCGATTGGAACCGGCCTTACCTGACCATGGACTATTCCTATGAAGCGACCATTGTTCGGGAGTTTGGTAAATTTGTGATGAGCGGGCAGGTCTACCAGGGCATGAAACCCGTTCACTGGTGTACTTCGTGTAGAACGGCGCTGGCCGAGGCGGAGGTAGAATACGCCGACCGTTCGTCGTCGTCTATCTATGTCAAATTTCCTTTAAAGTCCAAGCTTCCGCCACCGTTTGCGGAACTGGATGCGGATAAAACCTTTTTCGTTATCTGGACGACGACCCCGTGGACGCTTCCCGCCAACCTTGCCGTCTGCCTGCATCCTGACTTTCAATATGTGGCGGTGGCAGTGGATGGGCAGATTTATATCGTTGCCGAAGACCGTTTGCCGGCCCTGGTTCTGGAATGGGACATTGCGGAATACAAAATACTTGCTACATGCGAAGGCAAGGACCTTGAAAATGCCGTGTGCCGACATCCTTTCATCGACAGGGATTCTTTAGTCATTCTGGGCGATCATGTAACTCTGGAACAGGGAACCGGATGCGTTCACACAGCACCCGGTCATGGTCAGGAAGATTATGTGGTGGGCAATAAATATGGACTGGAAACTTACAACCCGGTGGATGACGCAGGCGTGTTCGTTCCTGAGGTGGAGCATTTCGGCGGTCAGTTTGTGGCCAAGGCCAACCCGGCCATCATCGAAAAACTGCGTGAAGATGGTTTTTTGGTGGGGGCGTTTACCATCAATCACTCCTATCCTCACTGCTGGAGATGCCACCAGCCGATTATTTTTCGCGCCACTCGTCAATGGTTCATCTCTATGGATAAAGAAGGTCTTCGGGAAAAAGCTCTGGAGGCGATTCAGCGGGTGAAGTGGATTCCCAAATGGGGCAAGGAACGAATCTATAACATGGTTGAAAATCGCCCGGACTGGTGTGTGTCCCGGCAACGGGCGTGGGGCGTACCCATTGCTATTTTTTCATGCTCCGTCTGCGAAGAAATCCTGCTTTCCGAGGAAGTTTTTAAACATATCGTCGATCTGGTGGAACAACACGGAGCGGATTTCTGGTTTGAAAAAGAAGCCGATGAACTTTTACCACCGGGCGTGCGCTGTGCTTGCGGCGGTGAAAAGTTTGTCAAGGAAAACGATATTCTCGATGTGTGGTTCGATTCCGGCGTCAGCCATGCGGCGGTTGTGGAAAATAATCCCGATCTGCAATGGCCGGCGGATCTATATCTTGAAGGCAGCGATCAGCACCGCGGCTGGTTTCACAGTTCCCTGTTGGAGTCCGTCGGAACGCGTGGCAAGGAGCCCTATAAAACGGCCCTGACTCACGGCTATGTGGTCGATGGTAAGGGTAAAAAAATGTCCAAATCGGCGGGGAATGTCATCGCTCCGCAGAAGATTATCGATCAATTCGGTGCCGAAGTTCTCAGGCTCTGGGTGGCGTCCGAGAATTACCGGGAAGATATTCGTCTCTCACAGGAAATTCTCAAACGCCTGACCGAGGCGTATCGAAAAATCCGCAACACCTACCGTTTTTTGCTAGGCAACTTGAGTGACTTTGACCCTCAAAAAGATATGGTTCCCCATGAGCAACTGATGGAGATCGACCGCTATATTCTTCACCGATTCAAGTTGCTGGTTGATAAAATAATGAAAGCTTACGATGAATACGAGTTTCATGTGTTCTATCAATCCTTTTATAGTTTTTGCGTGGTGGACCTCAGCGCGTTTTATCTGGATATCATCAAGGACAGGCTTTACACCTATCCCCGAACTTCCAGGGAGCGCCGGTCGGGGCAGACGGCTTTATATATTCTGCTCAGGGACATGACGCGGTTGATGGCGCCGATTTTGAGTTTCACCGCGGAAGAGATCTGGTCTTATATGCCAGCGGGGGGCGTGACCGAAAAAAGCGTTCATCAGAGTTTATTTCCCGATGCATCCGAGTTGAATTTAGAGGATGATGTGATCCGTAAATGGGAGATGCTCGTCGTTTTGAAAGGGGAGGTGAGCAAGGCACTGGAACACTGCCGCCGGGAAAAAGTCATCGGTCATTCCCTGGATGCCGTCGTGCAACTTGTTTTGCCGAAAAATATTCGCACGCTATTGAATAACGATTTTGAGGAATTAAAATTTATTTTTATCGTTTCCAAGGTCGAGGTTGTGGATAGCCTGGATAATGAGAGCGGTGTTACTAAAAGTGATGTTTTGGAAGGGGTGCAGGTGCTTCCTAAACCCATGGGTGGGCAAAAATGCGAACGGTGCTGGAATTACTTTCTGGAAATTGTCGAGGGAACAGAACATACCAGCATTTGCCCCCGCTGTATTAAAAACCTCCAGGCAACGGTGGCATAGATTCCTTTGAAAATTAAATACCTGACTTTATTTTTACTTGCCAATGTCCTGATCCTGGTGGATCAATACAGTAAATTTCTCGTCATCACGCACCTGCCTCTTTATCACTCCATCGAGGTGATAGAGGGTGTTTTCAATCTCACCCACATTCGTAACCCTGGGGTGGCTTTCGGTTTATTCGCCGGACTAGAATCGCAATACAAGGCCTGGATCTTTGTTTTCATTTCTACAGTAGCCATTATTGCGATTCTGGTGATCTACCATCACACTCCCAAAGAACACCGGATGGTTCGGATCGCGCTAATTTTGATACTCAGCGGAGCCATTGGCAATGTCATCGACCGGATTGTTTATCAGGAAGTCATCGATTTTCTTGATATTTTTTATGAGGGGTATCATTGGCCTGCCTTTAATTTTGCAGACTCCTGTATTACCATAGGAGTTGGACTGATGATTCTGGATCTTTTTCAAAAACATCCGAAGCAATTACTTTCTTCCCATGCTACGAAAGAATCCTTGGACGACAGGCAGTAACAAACATTCCTAAATTTATTTTTCCAGGATCTTATGCATCCCATCCTTTTGGAATTTGGTTTCATTAAAATATTCACTTATGGCTTGCTGGTTGCGACCGGTTTTTTCGTCGCCATTCTTTTAGCCTCCCACCAGGCCAAAAAGGAAGGCTTGGACCCGCAGAAAATAATTGATCTTTGTTTTTATATTCTGGTCTCTTCCTTGCTGGGAGCGCGATTGCTTTACGTTATTGTGGAGTACCAGTATTTTGTCGCGCATCCGTTGGAAATTTTAAAGTTCTGGAAGGGGGGCCTGGTTTATTATGGCGGGTTGATTTTTGGCATGATCGTGGCCGTACTTTATTTGAAAAAGAAGGAAATGCCACTATGGCAGGTGGCCGACATTCTGGCGCCTTCTATTGCCATAGGGCAGGCCATTGGTCGCTGGGGTTGTTTTTTTGCCGGTTGCTGTTATGGAGTGAAAACCGATGTTCCGTGGGCGATCGTTTTTTCGGACCCCAATTCGCTGGCGCCGCAGGGAATTCCATTGCATCCGACGCAGATTTATCTTTCGATCAACGCAGTGGTTATTTTTTCAATTTTGGTGTGGCTCAGGAAACGCAAATCGTTTGACGGACAAATTATCTGGACCTATGGCGTTCTATATTCGATCGGACGATTCATCATCGAATATTTTCGTGGTGATGACCGCGGGGTTGCGGTCGAGAGTTTGTTTTCCACGTCGCAGTTCATAGGTATACTCATCTTTGGCATTTCCGTTTTTATGTTGATCGCTATGGGCCGAAATCGAACCGGGCCCACCCTATCTCAAAAATGAACGAGAGTGAAAATATCAATCAGCCGTTGTATACGGTGATGATCCGCCGGGGGAGCCGGGTAGTGAAGGGCATTCCCACTAAAATGCTGGTCCCCTATATTGAAGGTAAAAAATTACTGCGGACGGACGCTATTTCCGGGGATGGCGTGAAATGGACCCGGCTGGATAAGCATTTCCAACTGGCGAAGTATTTTCAGGATGAAACTTCTCCAAAAGTTCTAAGAGACGCCCCATCACCCTTTCCTCAGGATGACGAGGCCGAGCTTGAAGAGGACGCTCTTTGCGCTCCGGAAGACGATGACTGTCTACCTGCCAAACCTCCGCAATTTGATAATCAAATGGCCCAATTGACGGACCTGCTCAAGGACTTGAATCAATAATCCTTTCTCACCGCAGAGGATACGGGGAAAGCTGGAAAGCCAATCGGACAGGATTGACAGGATGATCCCAACCCCTTTTCTCACCGCAAAGACGCAGAGGCCGCAGAGAACCCTCAATCCAAAGCAGATGATCTAAATCCCTCGCCCCTTCGAGGGGAGAGGTTAGGTGAGGGGATGGTGGGTATCCGCATTTATCCTGTCGATCCAGTTCATCCTGTTTAGTATTTGATCGTCATCGCGAGCCTTTGAAAGAGGCGCGGCGATCCAGGGTCTCTGGATTTACCCCTTCGGGGCACGAGAGCTTAGGTAAAATATTACGCCTTCGTTACACTCGCAATGACGTTGCGGAGGGTTTTTGTTTTCTTTGCGATCTTTGCGTCTTTGCGCTGAAAAAGGATTCCCGGTGTTCTCAGCGGTGAAGGGGGCTGGGGGATTTGATTTCACCGCAACACCTACAGGGTAGCGGCTTAAACGGCGCGGAGGAATGAATACCATTGATGACTAATCAAAATACCTACGCATGCTTCTTTCTTTCAGGAATATATGGTCAGAAGTAAAAACTTTTTCTATAAATAAGTCGTGGTCAAAAATTGAATATTGTATTAGTTTTTCTGATTCATCATACCACGAGCGTTTAACCAGCATATTGTCCTTATAAATATGACTTTCCCTGTCTATTAATTTCCCTTTTTTATCATAACTCCGAACGTCATAAGCCTGCTTGTGGTAACTCCATTTGTACAGTATAGGGTCATAACTAGAATGGTCATGAAGATTCACTTCATGAAGAATAATACGCTCGTTACAATCAAATTCTAATTTTTCTGCAACGGGTGGAGGTTCCTCATCCAATTTAAGCTTATTAACTCGAATTGCATTTGTCTGCTTGCCTTCTTTATAATGAACTTCATAATAACCCCAGGCTTTTGCTAAATCACTGCTATCAACTTCCTGCCAAAATTTACATTTATCATCATACTTAAAAATCCCACAGTGCAACTTACCAAAATATTTCACCTCTTCGGCTTCCGCAATAGAAGAAACCAATAAAAATGAGCAGAAAAACAAACCCCAACAATAAAACCACTTTAGAGTATGTTGTTTAATCATGGATTTTAGTTTTCCCATTTCTGTCTCCACCGCGCTAGGAATTGATTTTTATTTTTTAAATACACTATAAAACGCTTACAAGTTGTGGTCCTCTGTAGCTTTAAATGCCACAATGTGGTGTTCCCCAAAATCCAGAGGTTTCAGGGTTTTAGGGTACACTGCATCCACGAACCGTTTTGAGGCAGGGGAACTTTGATGGATGGCCAGAGCGGCCTCATTTTCAAATATGAGGGTATGATGAAACCGCATGGGGTTCAAAATATCCTGGTGGGCCAGATAAAATAAAGTTCCCGGTTCGTTTAACTTTACATAGTTGACCAGTTCCTGGACGACCTTCTTGCACTCTTTGCTGAATTCAGGGCGCACTTCGTATTGCGCGGTGATGCAAATGGGCATGAATCCTCTCCTTTTTTATTTTGAGCAAAAATTATCCCATGAATTTAACTTGTTTTGGAACTGATTTTACTATCGGTATAATGAAATCGTGGATTTGATTAATTGTAGTGGGATACTATGGGCAATCTGTCCGGAAAAAATATTTTAATGGTGATTCCAAAGAATCAATTTGCGGAGGATGAGCTTTTTGAAACTCGCAAGTTTTTGGAAGCGGAAGGCGCTCGGGTCGTCGTTTTGTCCCCGAAGGGCCAGGAAGCGGTGGGGATGAATAAAACCCGTTTTCAGCCGCAGGGCATGCTCATCGACTGGAACAAACAGGCAGGCATTCACAGTAAATACGATGCTGTTTTACTGGTTGGGGGGAAAGGAGCGCCGAAATCGTTATGGAGTGATACGATTCTGCCGCAAATTTTGACCGATCATTATCGCGCGGGCAGGGTGGTCGGCGCACTCGGGTTGTCTGTTGCTGTATTGGCCAGGGCCTCCTTTTTAAATGAGAAACCGGCATCGGGGCCTGAGGATGCAGTTTTTTTACAGGAGCTGGAGGCCGGGGGAGGTTATCACTCAGAGGATCCCGTCACCTGCCACGAAAGAATCGTCACCGCCAGAGGCGGAGAAGCCGCACGGGAGTTTGCCGAAGCCGTCACCAGGGTTTTGCTGGAAGATGTCGATAAATCCTAAGATAGCTCGAAATCTATCATTTCATAGATTTGGAAAACCTTTTTTGAATAACGTTTGGGCTGATATCCGCGTTTTAAATATTTGTCCAACCGGGTAGGACCGTGATTGTACGCTTCAAGGGCTAAATTCAGATCTCCGAAGCGGTTCTCCAACTTGTTCAAGTAATAAGTGCCAAGAGCAATATTGATCTCTGGGTTATACAAAGTAGGGCTTCCTTTCCACTCCATCTCTTTTTCCGATGCCAACGCCACTCCCGTTCTGGGAAGAATCTGCATGAGGCCCATCGCTCCCCGGTTTGAACGAGCTTTGTTGTCGAATGAGCTTTCCGTGATGATCAAAGCGGTCACGAACATGGGGTCATACCCGTAAATTTTGCTTTCCGCGAGAATCATTCCTGGGATTTCCTCAAAATGCTGAGGGTCCATCCGTCGTTGGTATTCTGAAATCACTTTCCGAATTTTTTCTTTTATCTTCCTGTCGTAGCTTTGTTGAAAACTTACTTGCGCCGCCTTCTCCTTAACTTCCTTTCGCTTTGCCAGGTCCAATATTTTTACAAATACTGTTTCTTCGAATTGGATGGCTGCGGAATGGTAAGGGGAGAGCCCATGAATAGGCTGGGAAGTTTGGCCCATTAAAACCAAGGTAAACAGGGATACCGACAAAAGGGGAAATAAGTATTTTATCTGGTTTGATTTAAACATGTCTTTTTGATCCGCCGGGTTTATTTCATTTAGACAAAATTAGCTTTTGCATTCATCGCCGCCTCTGGACGGATTTTTTTTGTGCAATCACCTCATGGTGAGAAATTGAGGGATTGGATCAGAGTGCCAAAGGATCGTTAAAAATAGGTCACGGGATTGTCACGGCTTTGTCAAGATTGGAGAAACTGGAAATTTGTTACGGGGAATAGACTATAAATCAATGAGGTAGGGATATTCTGAAATGATTTTTGAGGTGAAAATTGCAGGTTATATTGATTTTGATCGGCCTTTTTGTACGGACGGTTGTTCGATTGCGGATTGCATAAACCCAGCATTCCATCTTTCTTGCGGTGTTGCCAAATTGTGACTTGAGCTTCACAGTTCCTTGGCTTCTCAATCCTATACTTGTTGAGATGGAGGGCGGCCCGTTTTCTTCCTCCTCCCTGGACAGATAGCAATTTTATTAACCATATTCTTTATACGAAGACCTATGAATTTAATAAAAAACAGCCCAATACATGTTGAAAAATCCTAACCTCGATTAAAAACGCGCTATTCATTTGAAGATGATCTGAGTTATAAGGACCTGCGGGGGCGTAATCTGGTGGGTTCAAAATTAAGTGGAAAGGACTTGAGGGGGGCCAATCTGAGTAACGTCAATCTGGCTTGTGCTGATTTAAGAGAGTCCAATCTCCGCTGGGCAAAAATTAACAACGCTAAGCTGATCGGCGCTAATTTAATAAGTGCCGATTTAAGAGAGGCTCAGCTTAACGAAACGGATTTTATGAGCGCCAATATGGTGATGGCCAACCTCAGTAGAGCTGATCTTATCGGGGCAAATTTGAGCATGGCTAAACTGACGCAAGCCAACTTGCGAGAAGCCAACCTCTGGAGAGCTAATCTGTCTGGAGCCAACCTTTGGGGAGCCGATCTTGGGGAAGCGATTTTACTCTCTTGTCAGCAATTGCACTCTGCTTTGATAGACCGGGAAACGGTGCTTCCGGATTATATAAATATCAGTTGGCTTTCCGATGACCAGTTTGAATGCACCCGATTGTAGGCTCCTGGGTATTTGCATAAACTCGCCGCTACCTTCCGAAAACCCAGGATTTTTAAAAATCTCTTCAACGAAATAAAAATCAATCAATTGACAATTTTCTTCCGCTGAAATAGGCTGGATTGAGGGGCCTATTATTCCGAATCCTGAAACCCCAGGGTTTTGTGTCGCCATACGGGAAGCGAAGGTGAAATTGAACTTTTTATCGAAGTCAAAAATCTGCAGGGTGGCGATTATTTTAACGATCTCCGCTTTCGCGTGTTCTTTGAAGCCCACGCCTCCTGAAAACTGGGAAAATCGATTCGTTGTGTATAAAAGTCTGGCCTCTGATACAGGGTTTGCCGGATATTATGTCTCTTTCCATGACAAGAAATTTTTAACCTTCGGGCAGTTTCTTTCCACCATCAGGGATAAAAAGGAATGGCGGGAGGAAGGGGATATCTGGGTTTTAACCCTGGAACGATTTGACACGGATATAACGGATAATGGCCCCATTGACATGTACTTTAAGGAAGAAAAAAGTCCTTCGGGAAATATAAACGTATTGCTCTTCAAAGTGGTCACCAAAGATTACGAGGTTCCCTGGGTTCTGTTGGATCAAATTGTAGTCAAGGCCGGGGAAATGGTGAAGGAGTTTTGAAAATTATAAATCAGGCGACCGGTGGGACGATTTGAATGCAGATGGCACACCTCATTATTAGGTGTTTTGTAAAAATTGGGGGACGATTGCTGAGGGGGTTTTCAAATTCTCTATAGCTCCCGACTACCGTTAATAAAGATTTCTTGGCCGGGAAAATAACTGTAGGGCATCTCTAAAAATAGACTAAATGTTCCTAATCGTTAATTTAAGGAGATGGCTTTGTTTTAG
>JAQCGX010000015.1 GCA_027619975.1 Nitrospinota bacterium | reverse complement strand
CTTTGTTTTAGTGGGACAGGCTTTCCAGCCTGTCCGCACGGGCTAGAAAGCCCGTGCCACCGATATAAGAAATTCTTGTGCAATGTTCGATTTCCCGTAATAAACTAATTTTTAGAGGTGCCTTTAAGTTAACAGTAAACTTGAAATTAACATTTTAAGGTCCCAAAAATAGTTTTTCAGCAACCTGCTAGCCCCTCCTTCGCAAGGAGGGGAATCAAGGCCCCTTCACCGGGTCAGGGTAAATTTTTTCCTTCCAGTTGGAAAACTTCCAACAACCTCCTCCCCTTACGAAGGAGACCTTTGCGTAAGGCAGCAGAGGTCATGGGTTATAATTGGTTTGTTTGAGGACTTATTGAATGTAACGGGAGGTTTTTCGATGCAGAGGAAACTGTGTCAATTGAGCTTTGCGGATGGTTTGGTATCAGGTGCGCAGAATTTTCTATCGGAAGCGGAGGAGTTTTTGGACTGGGATGAGATTGCAAGTGAGTTGTCGGGGATATACAGTTCCGGCACGGGTCGGCCATCGTATCCTCTTCTGGTTTTATTCAAGACGCTTCTTCTTCAGCAATGGTACGGGTTATCGGACCCTGGCATGGAGGAAGCGCTGTCTGATCGGATCAGTTTCCGGCGTTTTGTAGGTTTGAGTTTGTCCGATCCGGTGCCGGACCATTCGACAATCAGCCGGTTCCGAACGAAGTTGGGAGACCGTTATGAACGATTGTTGTCGACCTTGAACGGGCAGATCGAGTCGCGAGGGTTATTGATCAAGCAAGGGACGATGCTGGACGCATCGTTTGTTCCGGCTGCGAGCAAGAAAAAATCCGTCGATCCGGAAGCGGGTTCATATGGTCGTTATCCGGAGAAGGGCTCTAGTGGTTATAAGATGCATGCGTCGGTGGACCGGAAAACGGGTATCGTTCGCCGGGTGATCGTCACCCCGGCGAACATCAACGACGCAACCCCAGCGGATGCTTTGATCATGGGGGATGAGCAGGCGGTGTATGCGGATAAGGCTTATGATAAGCATTCCAGGCGGGCGGCTCTTGAGGCGAGAGGAGTATTTGCGGGGCTGATGCATCGGGCGAACAAATATCATTCGTTGAGCCGGGAACAGACCGCGTTCAACAAGCGCATGTCCAAACTGCGTGCGCCGGTGGAGCATGTCTTCGGCATCCTCAAGAACCATTACCGGCTGAGGCGAAGCCGGTACATTGGCTTGCAACGGACCGCCGCTCAAATCACATTGGCCTGCATGGCAATGAACATAAAACGCGCCCTGGTACTATCGAAAACCTGACAAACGAAGGCAAAGAGCCTGCCTGAGACTACAGGAACCCTGAAAAAGGGCAGGAAATACACATCAAACAATCGAATAACATTAGAACCCCCACCCAAAAAAACAGAAAATAACTACCTGGCTCCCAATAGTGCCTTACGCAAAGGTCTCCTTACGAAGGGGAGGCCGGGAGGGGTTAACTTTAACTTTAAGAGATTCACATGGACCCTCTGATACAAGCCATCATCGACTTTATGGAAACCCTGCCGCCGCTTTTGCAATTGATAGCAGGAGGTTTTGCTACCCTTGGTATCATCAAAATTGTATTGATGATCGCCAATTTCATCGAAAACAAACGGGGAAGGAATAAACTCCCAGAAGACAATAGCTGATTTCTTCAGCTTGGCTCAACCAGGAACGCTTTTTATAAAACGAACTCCATCAAATCTTCCGCAAAGAAAATCTCGCCCGTGTATTCTAGGGAAACGATCTTCCTGAACTCGGTCAGATCACAAGGGGGATAAAAATGGGTGAGGCACAGCTTTTTGCAATTGGCTTTTTGGGCAAGTTTTGCGGCAGGGGTGGGCGACAAATGACCGTCTATTTTCAAATCGTCCGGTAACGCGCATTCGAGGACCATCAGGTCGGCATCCCGCCCCAGTTCGATCATCCCGTCACAGGTGTCGGTGTCTCCGGAAAATGCCGCTGTTTTGCCTCGCGCATCGGTCATGCGGTAACCGCGGCTGATGGGGATATGTTTCACCTTGCGGGTGGTGACGCTCAACCCGTCGTACTCTCTTGTCTCTTCATCCTGCTCGATGATTTTTATTTTATAGGTCTTAGGCGTCAGCCAGCCTTTGTAAGCTTTTTGAAGCCCCGCAAAAAACTCTCCAAACCCCGGTCCAGCGACGATCTCCAGAGGTTTTACCCTGGGGTCCGGGGGATGGCGTCCGGCAAACAACAAAGGGACCAGGTCATACATGTGGTCGGGATGAATGTGGGTGAAGTAGATGCGGTCAAGGTCTTTGTAGGTAACGCCCAACCGCAATAATTGATGCAACGTCCCATAGCCGCAATCGATGAGGGAATGGATGCCGTCATTCTGGATTAAAACTCCCGATGAGTTACGCGTAAGAGACGGCACGGACGTGCCGGAGCCTAAGATGGTGATTTTCACAACGCGCTCGATAGTGAAAGGAAGAGTTGCACTGGGTTCAAAGCGGCCCTAAGAAGCGTTGGCCGCAAGGTTCAAAAAATGAGAATTGTTAATAGGAGGCTTTGATGGCCGCCAGAACCGCCGCTTCCATGCCGGACCACTTCGCATCGGCCTTCTTGTTGACGGTCACGAAGTCCGTCATCAGAAACACCTGCTCCACGCCATCGATGGCAAACAGGGCTTTCGCCACCGGGCAATCCGCCGCTTCTCCCGCATTTTTATAGGTTTTGTAGCCGGATTCGATCGCGTTGCAATTGAGAGTGTATTTCATTGCGTGCTCATTAGGAGTCGTGGAAACAGTCACGTCAACAGCCATAAAAATTTCTCCGATTAAAATTTTGAATTAAAAAAAAACCGCAAGCAGGTTCCAAAAGATCCCCCCTTGCCCTACTCCGCCTTCTGCGATTGAGGCCGGAAGATTCCAAAGGAACTGGTGTACCCGTGCAGAAAAGTGGCCTTTCCCACGGGACCGATCTCGCCATTACAGAAAAACCCGCCAAGCGGTATTGCGCCCATTTTATCTTTAAACATGTCGGTGTCGTGGTTGGGTCGGCCATACAAATACTGCCCTCGCCCCAGACAGGAAAACAAAAGGGCGCCGCATGCGTCATCCGCCTTGCCGCCTGCATGATAACGGCTCAACATCACATCCAGATCTTCCGCCGACATGACCTTATCTCGCAAGTGAAACTGCACCAATTGTCCTTCCCTCAGCATCGCTCCGATTGCCAGCGCCCCGGATTGATGATCGACTCCCATCAGGTTGCGGATCAAAAAATCGCCCTGCTGCGGGTCGTCCTTCAACGGGTCCATTTCTATCCCCAGAAACAGGGAGGTTTTCATCAGGTTGCGGTCATTTTCATTCAGCGTTTCGTTGATTTCCTGAAGCACTTCCATCGGAGGTTCGTTGTCTAGTTTCTGCAACATATTTTGCTGGCATTGGGTGATTTTTAAAGGTTGCCCAATCGGTCGACACCCTTGCGCCACAATGGTATCGACCACAATTTCGCCACTCAAAGCCACCCCTATCAAACCCTCCGCATACACCGTGTCGCCCAGGTAAAGGGCGTTTCCACCTTGCGTGTGAGCGCCACTGGCCAACCCGCCGATTTTTTTGCTGTTGGGATACGCAAAGTCCATCCCGGCAAGAAACTCCTCGCCACGAAACGAAAACGGGTCGGCAAGAAATATGAAATGCGGTTGCGTCTCGGCCTTGACCCCCAGCCAATCCCGCCACACTCCCGGCCCTGTGTCCTGGTCCGGCAGTTCCATCGTTCCGGTTCGTACCGGCTGAACTTGCACCCCCGGCAAATGCGCGGCGGTGATGCTGAACGCGGGTTGCTGTTCGACTTCCTGACCGGCACCAATGATGCCGCCGCCGGAGCACCCGAAAAACAATCCGGGTTCCATCCGCTCGCGGATCATCGGAGGAATTTCATTATAATGGTCTGCGAAATGCGGGGAGACAAACACAACGGTCAGATCCGCCGGTTTCCCTGCCAATTGGGTTTTTATACTCTGAGTGGCCTCTTCGATGCAGGCTTCTATAGTGTCCTGAGTTGATATGGCTGAAGCCCATTTCATGGGAAACTCCTTTTGGGGGACCATTAAAAATTGATATTTTTTGGCTTTTGCAATCGCCTGTCCCTTATTTTACAAGACGATTCTCTGACTAAGATGCTAACCCGCCGCCTGAGATTTATCCGTGAACCAATTAATCACCGCCTCCGCCGCCCGGGACCCGTTTTGAATGCAATCTGGAATGCCGATTCCCGTATAAGCGCTACCGGTGAGAAACAATCCGGGAAAGGCACTCAACGCCTTCTCAACCGAATCGATCAACGCGGCATGACCGACCCGATATTGCACATTGGATTTTTTATTGTGAAAAACCTTGCAGATTTCCGGCTCCTGGTGGATTCCCATGAGGTCCGCCAGCTCTTTTTTAACCATCGCCGCGATGGCGGCTTCGTCCTGTTCCGCCAAGCTTTCATTCTTCGCCCCGCCCACGTAACAGCGGAGCATCACGTAACCTTCCGGCGTGCGGTGGGGGAATTTGGACGAGGTCCACGTGCAGGCGAGAATCTTCCGCCCTTCCGTCCGTGGGACAACAAACCCGAATCCGTTCAGGGGATGCGAAAATCCTTCTTTACGATAAGCCAGGGTCGCGGTCGCCGTGGAAACGTATTTGATCTCTTTTAATAACTCCGAGACTTTAGGCGCGATGGGTTGTAATAATTCCGCCGCCAACCGGGCCGGGGTGGCGAAGATGACGCCATCCGCCGCCAGCGTTTCCCCGTCTTCTAAAACAACCTGCCAGCCCGCTTCATGCTTCACCACTTCCCGCACTTTGGCGTTGGCGCGAAACGAAACGTCCGGCGATTTTTCGATCACGGCATCCACCATTTCACCGAGACCGTTCTTTAACGTCATGAACAGAGAAAACGATTTATTATTGCCGTTGGGTTTGTGCATGAGCATCTGCCGTTTTCTCGCCAGCATGCCCAGTATGAGAGAGCGATATTTCTGCTCGGTCTGCACGAACATCGGGAACGTGCTCTGGATGCTCATGGTTTCCGGGTCGCTGGCATAGATGCCCGCCAGCATCGGCTCGGCCATTTTTTGCAGGGCTTCCTCGCCCATACGCCGACGCACAAATGAAGCCAGGCTTTCATCGGCTGTGCCGCGCTTTTTGGGAATCAACAAATCCAGCCCCATGCGAATTTTACCGGGAATGCTAAATAAAGGCGTGAACGCAAACGGCAGAAACTGAGTGGGAATCATCAGGCTCAAACCATCCGGCATGGTCACCAGTTTTTTACCGGTGTACACATACGTTTTGGTCTGGTCCTTGTTGGTGCCGACCAGCCGGTCGCCCAACCCCAGCTTTTTGCACAACTCGATAGCCGCCGGTTTCTGCGAAATGAAGGAATCCGGACCCCGTTCGATCACGAAACCATCCGATCGCTCGGTGGCGATCTTGCCGCCAAAACGGTCCGCCGCTTCCAGAACCACGCATTCAAGATCCACCCCGGCGGAAATTTCTTCTTGCAGACGATAGGCCGCCGCCAGCCCGGCAATGCCGCCCCCTATGATGATGATTTTTTTCATGCGGCCATTATGGCAGGTTTGCTCAAAACCTGCAATCGGATCAACACATTGGAGAGGATTTAAGGGAATAAAATTCCCCCTTCTGTGAAGGGGGTTAGGGGGATTTACCGTCCTGATGTTCGACCAATTCCTTAATTTTTCCGAGAACCCCTGCGATGTTCTCTAAAACCTCACAATTGGTGAAACGCAATACTCTCAAACCCTTTGATTTTAAATATTGAGTGCGGTTCAAATCATAGGAGATGTGAGCGGTCTCTCCATGCGTGTCACCATCAATCTCAATGACCAGTTTTAACCGGTGGCTGTAGAAGTCCACAATGTATTTGCCAATAGGCTTTTGCCGATTAAAAGAAACTTCTTTATAAAAAGGCATTCTTCTGAGCGAGTTCCAAAAATGTTTCTCTGCTGGTGTGAGATTGTTCCGTAGTTGTCGTGCTTTTTCTTTTAAGGGTATCTCTAAAAATTGACTAAATGCTCCTAATCGTCAACTTAAGGAGATGGCTTTGTTTTAGTGGAACAGGCGACCTGCCCTTAAATTTAAGGATAGGTCGCCCGTGCCACCAATATAAGAAATCCTTGTACAGTGTTCGATTTCCTGTAATAAACTAATTTTTAGAGATGCCCATAAAAGAACTTTTTGCCAATAATCCCAATCTAATACGGATTGCCCTAATAATTTACAGGTTACCTTCCTATGGTCAGTTACACCTACGAACTTCAGGACCCGAATATTCTGTTGTCCAATACCCGCTCGGGCTTGCTGGCGCTGGGCGGGGAGTGGAATGAGGTTGCGGCGTTTATAAGGGAAGGGCATGTGGAATACCGCCCCAAGCAAATCAACCCCATGCGTTCGGGATATCGCTATGTATATCAACGCGCCAAATTGGACCTGACCTTTTATTTTCCGGAGAAAATTTTTGAACATCTGCTGGAGTGGCTGGACCGGGAAAAACTGGAAATTTTGAAGGCTGTGGTGCAGTCCGCCTTATCCAAACGCTCAGGATACGATGTCAACGAGTTCCATATCCGCGGCATCATCGGAGAAGATAAGGAAATCTAACAGGTTGCTGAAAAACTACTTTTGGGACCTTAAAATGTTAAATTCAAGTTTCCTGTTAATTTAAGAAAACCAGTAGCACAGCCTGGAAAGGCTGTGCCACTTAAAAGCAAAAACCTGTAAAACTTAACCCGCTGACGGATTTTTCTCTTTTTCAGCAACCTGCTAATGTCAAATTATCGATTACTACGATGAAGACATTTCAGAACCATCTTTAGTTTCATTGGTCCATGAAAAATCAAAAGGCAGGTCCTCGCGAATGGCGTGGCGTATTTTTTTCATCCAGTTTTGATAAAACGCGATGTTGTGCAGGGTGTTCAGCCTGAGGGCGAATATTTCATCTGCGATGAAAAGATGCCGCAAATACGCGCGGGAATAATTGCGGCAGGTGTAGCAATCGCATTCGGGATCAAGCGGAGAAGCGTCGGTCCGGTATTTGTTGTTTTTAATATTCAACTTTCCCTGACTGGTAAATAGTGAGCCATTTCGGGCGTTTCTGGTGGGCATGACGCAGTCGAACATGTCGATGCCCATTCCACTGCAGGCCAGTAAATCTCTGGGTGTGCCGACCCCCATCAAGTATCGGGGTTTGTTTCTGGGAAGCAAGGGGGCTGTGAAAGCCGCCATCTCGTGCATCGTCTCAATATCCTCACCGACACTCAACCCGCCGATAGCGTATCCTGAAAAATCGATTTCAACGATTTGCCCGGCGCTTGCGGTACGTAAATCTTCAAACATCCCCCCTTGCACGATTCCAAAAAGCGCTTGTGTTTCTTCCCCGTGAACCGCTTTGCACCGGCGAGCCCAGCGCGTGGAAAGGTTCAGAGATTTTTCGACAGCGGATTTTTCGGCAGGGTAGGGCATGGGTTCGTCAAAAGTCATGATGATGTCCGCGCCCAATGCCTGTTGAACTTTTATGGCATGCTCGGGAGAAAAAACATGAGTGGAACCGTCGATATGCGATTTGAACGTGACCCCTTCCTCAGTTACCCTGGCAAGCTTGTTCAAACTGAATACCTGAAAACCTCCGCTATCGGTGAGGATGGGTTTGTCCCAATTCATGAAACGATGCAGACCTCCTAACGCCTGAATGATTTCGTGGCCGGGGCGCAGATACAGGTGATAGGTGTTGCCCAGTATGATTTGTGCTCCGCAGGTTTCCACCTCTTCCGGTGATAAGGATTTAACTGTTGCCTGCGTTCCTACGGGCATAAAAGCCGGTGTGTCGATATTTCCGTGCGGAGTGGTGATGACCCCCAGCCGGGCAGAGGAATGACTGTGTTGCTTTAATACTTCATATTTAAACATGGTTACGCCGCGACGGATCTTTAGGTTTAAGGAGATTTTCTTTCTTGTTCCGTTATTTGCTTGGGCAGGTGGACGGTCAGTTGGTTGAATGGAATGCCGAGTCCGTGTTCATTGCAGATTCTGACCAGGGTGGTTTGAATCTCCCTACGGCACTCTTCATAGCGGTCGGCATTTCGTCCATGCACATAAACTTCTATCACCAGGTTGAGGGAACTGGCCCCCGCATTATCGAAAATGACTTCGAGTTCATAGAAGTTGGGGTCCTCTCCTTCAAAATGGTGTTTGAGATGCCGCCTGACTTCCTTTTCAAATAGCTGGGGAATTTCGTCGCAAATTCTGGATTGAACTTCATAATCCAATCCGAATTCAATGGAATATTCAAACCCGTTAGAAATATTAACGGGATTCTGGCCTAGAAAATCCTCCGTCGAGTAATATTTCAACGCGCCTCCCTCTTTCAAATTGATCACCACCTGCTCCATGGTCTGGTATTCCACCCTGCCGTAAATATCATCGCCAAGAAGAACCCAGTCATGCGTCTTGGTCGGAAACCAAGGCTCATTTTTCACCACGGGGCGGGAATGCAAATCGACCAACATAGAAAGTGGTAGATAAATTTCACCTCCCTCAAGCCGTTCGTTGACCAACGTGGCCTGCAGGCGGATTTCCTTTACCAGCCAGGGAACTCCATTCCAGATCAGGCGTTGTCCCTCCCGGACGGTTCCGAGGTCCACGATTAACTTGATCTCCTGGAGAAATTTCGGTATCCATTGACGGGATGTCCACACCACGAGGAAAAACCCCATGACGATCAGAGTGATCAGCAGCCAGTCATTGAAAAAGTAGAGACAAACGAGTCCGACGAGCAGGCAAAACAGCAGGACGACAAAGTTGTAGGCGGCGCTGAAAAGTTTGCCGATGGAAGACGTTCTTTTCGTTAGAAATTTTCGGGTCAGAATCCATTTGCGGAGCCGGGAAAGCACCCACCAAAACCCTGTAAAGGCTGCGATGGTGACCAATAAATTCCGACCCCGGGTCTTGAAAAATTCCTTGAGGGTCTGGGTTGCAGTATCTATCACCGACTCATCGGCGCCGAGCAATTTTTCCAGATTGCTGCGTGCCTTTTCCACGTTGAGCTGGACCAGCTCAGGGTAATACTTGTCTCGTAAAAGACGGAGGTGGGTCAGGTAGGTTTTTTCATCCTCCATGTCCTTAGGTGGATCTTTTTCTATATCCTCAAGGATCGCAGAAATATTTTTTGAGGCTTCCTGATGGAGAATAAATTTGGCTTCCAGGTCTTTGATTTTGCCCTTTAACTCGTCAATCTGCCGGGGTTTTTCGGTGAGGTTGCGGATGGCTGATAGCAACGGCCTGGTGAGTTCTTCCACTTCCTCGATCCATTCCAATTTCCCTTTCTCTTCGGCATCCTCAATAGAAAGCTGGGTGGCCATGGATTCAAAGTCCAGGTCCAATTTGTCCAATTGGGCCTGAAGTTGCCCGATTTCTTCGGTGGCTTTTTTGGATGGGGGCTGTTTCAGCAGGTCATCAATTTCCCGTTGAAGGACCAGATTTTTTTTTGTTATCAGGAAAAGGTGGCGGCGGATTTTGTCTCTGTCGTTATTCTCCGCATCTTCAGCGGCCAGGCAAATTCCTGTGGTGAGGAGGCAAAATACCCCAACTAAAAAGATGGCAAGGGCCCGTTGGATGCAACGCGATTTAAAGAGGGTTGGCGGGCGTAAGGCGAGTGAACTTTGCAAAGTGGTCACAATGTTTATGGAGTCAGAACCCGGAAAGTATTTTTATTGAACGTTCCTGAGTTCGAATCATATCATTGTTGAGGCGGGGTTAACAATGTTTCCAGGATGGCTTTTTCCATATGGAGACGATTTTCGGCCTGGTCAAAAACAATGGAATGGCTGCCATCCATGACTTCCGAGGTTATTTCCATTTCGCGATGGGCGGGCAGGCAGTGCATGACCAGCACGCCGTCTTTGGCGGCATCGACCAGCTTCTGGTTGATCTGATAAGGTTGCAATTGTTTGATTTTATCTTCCGCTTCGTTCTCCTGGCCCATGCTGACCCAGACATCGGTATAAATCACATCCGCATTGCGAACCGCTTCCATAGGGTCTTCCAGGATCTCGATATTTTTCTGGGAGGGCAACCCTTTGGGCCATGGGAGTTGAAAATTTTTGGGACTGGCGACTGCAAGATCAAATCCCATGACCGAAGCTCCCACGATCCAGGAATAAACGACATTATTTCCATCGCCTACATAGGCGACTTTGATATTTTCGATGTCCCCCAGCTTTTCATGAATGGTGAACAGATCGGATAAAATCTGCACCGGATGATTCAGGTCGGTGAGGCCATTGATTATGGGGATGGTGGCGTGTTTGGCCAGGTTGGTCACATCTTCGTGGTCGTAGGTTCTTACAACAAGCCCATGCAGATACCTGGAAAGAACCTTTGCCGAATCTTCCACCGTTTCGCCGCGGGTCATTTGCAGTTGATCCGTGGTTAAAAACAAGGACTGGCCTCCCAGTTCAAACATACCGACTTCAAAAGAAATCCGCGTCCTGGTGGAGTGCTTGCTGAAAATCATCCCCAGTGATTTTCCCTTCAAGGGTTCATAGGGGACGTTGTCGATGCGCAACCGTTTTAATTGAGCGGACTTTTCCAGAAGCTTTAAAATTTCCTCACGGCTGAAGTCGTTGATTGCAAGCAAATCCTTTTTCATAAGATATCCAATAAGTTACATGTTAGTGGAGAAAATTGATTCCGGCTAACTGAGCTATTCCGCTTCAGCCGTTTTCAAACTTTTGGACAAGCAACTGATCAATCCATCGATTTCCTTTTTGGTCACGATCAAAGGAGGAGTGAATCGAAGTATATTTTGCTGGATGCAGTTGACCAGATATCCCTGGCGCATGCAATCCTCTACGATACTCGCGCCCGGTTGCTTGAGCTCCAACGCCAATAGCATCCCGACGCCGCGAGCCTCTTTGACGATTGAAAAGTTTTCTGCCAGTTCCTCAAGGCGCGAGAAAAAATAGTTTCCGATCTGTTCCGCTTTTTCCAGAAAACCCGGTTTCGTATAAATTTCAAGAGCCGCCAGCGCGGCGGAGCAGGCCAGGGGATTTCCTCCAAAAGTGGCGGCATGGGTTCCAGGGACGAAAGATTTCATCACACGGTTGGTCGCGGCCAATGCGCCAATGGCGACACCCGCGCCCAGAGCTTTCGCAAGCGTCATGATGTCGGGTTTGATGCCGAATCTCTCATAGGCAAAAAGTGGACCCGTTCTCCCGAATGCGGTTTGCACTTCGTCCAGAATTAATAAGCAGCCGTTTTTCGTGGATAACTTTCTTAGTTCCTTGAGATACTTTTTGTCTGGAATGTTGACGCCCCCTTCTCCCTGAACCGGTTCGACCAGCACGGCGCAGGTTTTGGAAGACAGGGCTTTTTGTACCGCCGGAATATCATTGAAGGCAACATATTTAAAACCGGGTAACAGAGGGCCGAACCCTGTATGGAATTTTTTTTGTCCCGTTGCGGAAAGAGAGCCGGTCGTGCGTCCATGAAAAGAGTTATTCATGGTGATAATCTCGTGGCGGTTTTTGTCGCCCTTGTCAAAAAAATACCGGCGTGCCAGTTTGATGGCCCCTTCATTGGCTTCGGTGCCACTGTTACAAAAAAATACTTTATCCGCGAAAGAAAGGCGGGTCAATTCTGCGGCCAGTAAAGATTGCGATTCGATGTGGAATAAGTTCGATACGTGAAGCAACTGACCCGCTTGTTTGCGAATGGCAGAAACCACCGCAGGGTGGCAATGGCCTAAATTGTCTACGGCGATCCCAGAGACAAAATCGGTGTATTGTTTTCCTGAGGCGTCCCAGACCTGAGTTCCTTTTCCCCGAACCAGAGCAATGGGATAGCGGCCGTAGGTGGAGGCGACATGCTGCTGAGTCAGCTTCACTATGTCCTGATTGTTTTTCATGAATTTTCAAGCCTTGTAAATTTAGTCTTAATTTATTGAAACCAGAAACATTAGCATAATTTGTTATTGATGAACATAGCAAAAGGTCCCATAATTCGGGCATCTAGAATGGGTAATCCCCGTCAGGGTCAGGGACATGATAATTTTCGAAAAAATTAAACGATTGGGACGAGGGACGCTTGCGGCCCTTTTGGAAGGACTGTTCCCCCGCAATTGTATTTTTTGTGAAAAAAGCCGGGACCGGGGAGGGGAGTTTTTATGTGGCCTGTGCGAAAATGAAATCGCGTTTATCGACCCGCCGTTTTGTAGGGGTTGCGGTATTCCCGCCGATATTTCCTACGAGACTCCCAAAGAGAATTTTGAGTGCGCGTTGTGCCGGAAAAATTTGTATACCTTTGACCGGGCCCGGTCGTTGGGACCCTATGATTCCGTCTTGAAACAATTGATTCTGCATTTAAAGTTTTGCAACCAGCCGGGAGTTATGAAAGACATCGTTCCTCTTCTTGCCGGTTACTTTGAAAAAAAGGATGAATCCTGGGAAGGCTTTTATGTGGCTCCCGTTCCTTTGCATTTCAGAAGAATGAAGGCAAGGACGTTCGATCAATCCTTTTTGCTGGCCAGGGAAGTCGCCAGGACATTGAGTTTGCCGCTGGCCAACGGGTTGTTACTAAGAGTGAAGGATACGGAGTCCCAGGCCAAAAAAACCAGGGTCGAACGGGCGAAAAATATCAAAGGCGCTTTTCAGGTTAACCGGCCCGAACGGGTCGCAGGACTGGACATTCTTCTGGTGGATGATGTTTTAACCACCGGTGCGACCGCCAATGAGGCGGCCAAAGTGCTGAAGCGAGCCGGAGCCGGGCGCGTTGATGTGTTCACCCTGGCCCGAGCCTTGCCCTACGGCAATGCGATAGAAACCCTGTCTTCATGAAGAACCCAACGACTACCGCAGACTTGTGGTGATAAACCACCAGGAGCCAATGCTGGCGAAATAACCCACTGCAATCGCCGGTGCCCACTTGAGATGTTTCATGAATGTATAGTTTTCCCGGTCGACACCCATAACCGCGACTCCGGCGGCGGAACCGACGGAAAGCAGGCTTCCTCCTACACCCGTGGTCATGGTGATTAACAGCCATTGGTCCAGTCCCATGGCCGGGTCCATCTTCAGGACGGCGTACATGACCGGGATATTATCGACGATGGCGGAAAGAAGGCCCACAATGATATTGGAGGCGGTCGGCCCCAGGGTTCCATATAAATTTTGGCTGGCCAATGCCAGATAACCGATATATTGCAAAGCTCCTACAGCGGTGAGAACCCCAAAAAAGAAAAGCAGAGTGTCAAACTCGACCACTTCCACCCTCTTGAAAATATCGAACCGCGGTTTTTGCCTGCGGTCTTCAATACCCAGCTCCTTGAGGTAAGGCGCGTCTCCCCAACGTTTCAGATAAAATCCAAATAGCATCAAGGCCCCCAAACCAAACATCATCCCCAGAAATGGAGGCAGATGCAGGAACTGGTGGAAGGAGACTGCCGTGGCGACAGTGGCGATTCCGAGGCCGATGACAACCCTGGCGCCGGGTTTTAACGGCACGACATCCGAGTTGCCCTCAGGTTTTTCATTGGGCACAAAGGGGTACATGATGAGCGCTGGAATGATCCAGTTGATCACGGCAGGTATCATCAGATAAGCGAATTCCATGGTTTGGACTTTTCCCGATGTCCAGACCATCAGGGTGGTGATATCGCCAAAAGGACTCCAGGCCCCGCCCGCATTAGCGGCCACAATGATATTCACAAAGGCAGGCACGATGAACTTGGCGTTTCCGCCGCTGACTGCCAGAGCGACGGTAGACATCAGAAGAGCGCTGGTCAGGTTATCTGCTAACGGGGACAGGAGAAAAGTGATCAAACCGGTGGCCCAGAACAGCTTTTTGAACCCCAGGCCTTTTCTTAGCAACCAGGACCGCAGGGCCTGGAACACGTTTCTTTCGTCCATCGTGTTGATATAGGTCATGGCCGAAAGGAGAAAGAAAAACAATTCCCCAATTTCGGCGATCAATTCCTTAAGATAATCGTGGGCGTGTCCCTCTCCACCATGCTGGGCTTCATAAATTCCGATCAGGGCCCACATAAAACAGCCGGTGAAAACGACTGGCTTGGATTTTCGCATGTGGATTTTTTCTTCGAAAATAACCAGGGTGTAGGCAAGGATAAAGCAGATCAGGCAGATATATCCTGCCCAGGTAACAGTCATATTTCCCATAGTGGAATCCTTAAAAAAGGCAATTTTAAGCATCTACTTCGATGCTTAATTATAATTATACATTTCTATTCAATGAAATTTGAATATGTGTATTTTCGGATCTGACATAATTCGCATATCTCCTTATATTACAATAAAATAGGAAATTTGTGGAAATAAATTTTTGAAAGTGTGCTTTTATGCAAAAAATAAGGCGTAGTAAAAATCTAATTTTATTGAAAAACCGCCAGATTTTCTGTTTTCCCGTGGGGAATATTGGAAGGCGGAATATCTTTGAAGTTTCGCCTGTAAAGGGGGCGCTATAGGGATTTTAAAATCTATGTGGCAATTATTTTACTTTCTGATTGACGGCGTTGCTCTAGTAGATTTTTCGAGACACCGATTTATCCGTAGCGCACAGAAGAAGGCATCGGTCTGCAGGGCTTAGGGGTTAAATTATGAGTCGGTTAGGAGGGGGTTTCAATCAACAGGAAAGTACCTCAGGGTGTGGCCGAAGGGGGCTTTAAATGGAAAGACTGAGTGCTCTAAAGTCCTAAAATATAATAACTTTTATAATTTTCATGATATGACGAATAAGGTTGACTGTGGTTGGATATATGATAATATTTGCTCCATCGTCAGTAGGATAAATATTAAAATACTCTCAAAATTCTCATAGAAATTTATTAGTTAATTGACAGGATTTGATTTAACTCAATATTTGTCGGAAGGAAAGAGGTTCGTAGAGGACGCTATCCAGGAGTTTTTGCCCCAGGAAAGTAGCTATCCCGAAAGTATCCACTCGGCGATGAATTACAGCGTTCAAGCCGGCGGAAAACGTTTGCGTCCCATATTGGTGATTGCGGCAGCCGAAGCCGTTGGGGGAGACCGGAAGACTGTCCTGCCTTTTGCGGTTGCGGCCGAATTGATCCACACCTACACCCTGATACACGATGATCTGCCTGCCTTGGATAATGACGATTTTCGCCGTGGAAAACCAACCAATCATAAAGTGTTTGGCGAGGCGATAGCCATTCTTGCAGGGGACGCCTTGTTGACTCAGGCGTTTATTTTGATGACAAACACCGCTTTGCTGGAGGGTGTGCCGGAACGGGAAATTTTGAAAGCCACTCATGAAATGGCCCAGGCTTTGGGGTCGGGGGGGATGATTGGTGGACAGGTTGTCGATTTGGAGTCAGAGGGTAAGCCGATAACCTCGGAATCTCTTGAATATATTCACATTTACAAGACGGGCTATTTGATTCAGGCCTGCATTGGCGTGGGGGCCAGGTTGGGCGGGGCAAGCCCCTCTCAGTTGAAGGATTTGTCTCGGTATGGAGCGCATATTGGATTGGCCTTTCAAATTATCGATGATATTTTGGATATAACTGCAGATCAGGAAATGTTAGGAAAAGATGTCGGGAGCGACCTGGATAAGGAAAAAGCCACGTATCCGGCCCTTTATGGTTTGCAGGAGTCCAAAAATAAAGCCGATCAATTAGTGAAGGAAAGTATTGCTTGTCTGGAACAATTTGATGGTCGAGCTGATCCCCTGCGTGAGATCGCCCGGTTTTTTGTCCAACGAACATTTTAATTGGGTAAGCTTATGAACAAGCTTTTGAGCCAAATAGAGGGCCCTGATGATTTGAAGAAAGTCCCATTGAAAGACTTTCCTCAACTTGCCAGGGAAATTAGGGATACCCTTTTACATACTATTTCTCAGAGCGGAGGCCATCTTTCGTCCAACCTTGGAGTGGTGGAGCTGACTCTGGCGATGCATTACGTGTTTGATAGTCCGAAAGATAAATTTATCTGGGATGTCGGGCACCAGAGCTATGTTCATAAATTACTGACTGGCAGGCTTGACCGGTTCCATACCCTGCGTAAATACGATGGCCTGTGTGGATTTACAAAAAGGGAAGAGAGTGTTCACGACCATTGGAACTGCGGCCATGGCGGGACCTCAATTTCGGCGGCTCTTGCCTTTGCCAAGGCCCGGGATCTGAAAAATGAAAAAAGTAAAGTTCTTGCCGTCATCGGTGACGGATCTCTCACCGCCGGAATGGCTTTTGAGGGTTTGAACCATACCGGGCATTTGAAGAGCGACATGATTGTTGTTCTGAATGACAATGAAATGTCCATCTCCCAGAATGTGGGAGGCATGTCTGCCCACTTGAGCAAGATTCTCACAGGGCAGGTCATGCTCAAAATCAAGTCGGAAATCGATGAGCTTCTGCTTGCCATTCCTGGAATTGGGAAAGAAATTTCCAGGTACGCGCATAAAATTGATGAAACGATCAAGGGATTGTTTATTCCCGGCAGATTGTTTGAAGACCTGGGTTTTCGTTATGTCGGCCCGGTGGACGGTCATGATGTCGAATCGCTGATAGAAACCTTTGAGACGATTCGCGACTTGAAGGGTCCCACTCTTCTGCACGTTGTCACCCGAAAAGGCAAAGGTTATGAGTTGGCTGAGGAAAAAGCCGATGTGTGGCATGGCGCCAAACCTTTCGATATCGCCACCGGACAATTCCATAAAAAGAAAGCCAATCCGGGGTACACCAACGTATTTGCTGATGCGTTGATTGATCTTGCCAGGGAAGATGAAAAAATTATCGGTATCACGGCAGCTATGCCCGATGGCACCGGGATGAGTATATTTGAGAAGGAATTTCCTGATCGCACATTTGATGTGGGTATGGCGGAACAACATGCGGTGGCTTTTGCCGGTGCATTGTCCATCGAGGGATTCAGGCCAGTGGTAGCCATTTATTCCACTTTTCTGCAACGTGCCTACGATCAGGTGGTGCATGATATCTGTCTGATGAATCTTCCTGTCACCTTTGCCATGGACCGGGCGGGGATTGTCGGCGAAGATGGTGCGACGCATCAGGGCTTGTACGATATTTCCTTTCTGAGAGCCTTGCCTAATATGGTGCTGATGGCTCCGAAAGATGAAAATGAAATGCGGAGAATGCTCAAAACGTGCATCTGTCACAACGGGCCGGCCGCTATGAGATATCCTCGCGGCGCCGGGCTTGGCGTCCCTCTGGACCCTGAAATCGAAACGCTGGAAATTGGTAAAGGCGAGGTGATCAAAGAAGGCGGGGATATCGCTATTTTTGCCTACGGTCATATGGTGGAAACGGCGGAGGAGGTCGCCCGGATGCTTGCAAAAGACGGGATCAACGCGGCCGTGATCAATGCCCGGTTTGCCAAGCCTGTGGATAAAGATCTGGTTGGTAGATATGCCGGAATCACCAATTGTTTTGTAACCCTTGAGGAACATGCTCTCAAAGGAGGTTTCGGTTCCGCGATTCTGGAAACTCTGCACGAAGAAAAATTTTCCACAGCAACTCAGGTCAAATGCATCGGAATGCCAGACATTGTTTTAGAGCATGGATCTCCCACCATTCAACGTAAGGATCTCAAGCTGGACGTGGATGGCGTCTATGAAACCGTTCTCGAACATTACCGGGAGATGGGCAAGGGATCGGCTATCAGTGGCGAGGATAAGAAGCTGTTGTCAGGAAACGGAACAAAAGCCTTTATTAAGCCTGAAAAAAAGCACCTAAAAATCAAGCACTCAGTGAATGGCTAGAACTTCTAAAGTCCGGCGCGTCACCGGCGAAACAGAAATTGAAGTCGAACTCAATATTGATGGAACTGGAAAGCACGATATCCAGACCACCATCCCCTTTCTCGATCACATGCTCACCCAGCTGGCTCGACACGGGTATTTTGATCTGCACGTCCGCGCCAAAGGCGATATCGAAATCGACTTCCACCATACGGTGGAGGATATGGGAATCACCCTGGGGCAGGCATTCCGTGAGGCGTTGGGTGATAAAAAAGGCATCCGCCGTTTCGCTCAGGCATCCCTTCCTTTGAATGAAGCGTTAGCGCATTGCGTCATCGATATTTCGGGTCGGTCTTTTTTCGTATTCAATTGCGACCTGCCAAAGTCCAAAATCGGCGAGTTTGACGTGGAGTTGGTGCCGGAGTTTTTTCAGGCATTTTCTGCGAATAGTGGCGTTACCCTGCATTTTAATGCCGATTCGTGGACCAATCTGCATCACATCATCGAAGCCATGTTTAAGGCCTTCGCCCGAGCAATGGACCAGGCCTGCTCTCTCGACCCGCGATCCAGCGAGGTCCCATCCACCAAGGGAAAATTGTAGGTGATTGCCGTTATCGACTACGGCATGGGAAACCTGCGGTCGGTTCAAAAAGCTTTTGAAGCCGTGGGGGCCAAGGCTGTAGTGACCCGGAAACTATCGGAGATTCTCTCAGCATCGGCTGTTGTTTTGCCTGGAGTAGGGGCTTACAAGGATTGCATGGACAATCTGCAACAGCTGGAACTGGTCGATGCAGTTCACAAATCAATTCAAAGTGGCAAACCCTTTCTAGGAATCTGTCTGGGATTGCAGTTACTATTCCACCAAAGCGAAGAATTCGGACAGGTTTCCGGCCTGGAAATTCTTCCTGGAGATGTGGTGGGATTTGCTGGCAGAATTCCAGATTCGGAGAATGGTTCCTCCCTCAAAGTGCCCCACATGGGGTGGAACACAGTTCAGATAAAAAAAAATAACCCTCTCTTTAAGTCGATTCCCAACGAGTCCTATTTTTATTTTGTGCATTCCTATTATGTTGTTCCTCAACAAACGGATGACATCGCCACGACAACTCAATATGGAATCGAGTTCGTTTCCAGCATTCATCACGAGAATATTTATGCCTTTCAATTCCATCCTGAAAAGAGCCAAAAGCTGGGATTAACGATTTTGAAAAATTTCTCCGAGCTAAAATAAATTTTCGTCATCTACCAGCTTCCCTGATCAATGGTTAGATCATCTGCCCTGTGGTATCCTGCTCTTATAAAAACTCAAGATTGATCCCCCATTGAAACAGACCTTACCCGAACAGAACCCGCATTACCTGCGAGGAATATTGATGGCCCTGGTGACGACCCTGCTGTGGGGGTTTTTGCCGGTCCTTTTGAAAATCGCCCTGAACTCTTTTTCTGCGGGAACCATCGCCTGTTTTCGTTTCATTTTTGCATTTGTGATTCTTTATCTCATTCTTTTCTTTAACGGCTCCAAGCCACACCGTTTTTTACGAAGACCCCCTTTGCTGGGAATTTTGGCCGGAGCGGCGCTGGCGGCAAATTATTTCGCAATGACCCAGAGCGTCAACCTCAGCAGTCCCTCCAACGCGGCGATTCTCATTCAACTGGCTCCGGTAATCATGGTTGTGGTCGGGGTGATGTTTTTCAAGGAGCGGGTGAACTGGCAGCAGTTAGCCGGATTCGGCATTGCGTCGGTGGGGTTTTACCTGTTTTATCTAGATCAACTGGCCAACGTAAAGGATATGGAAATATATTCCTCCGCCACCGTCTACATTGTTTTTGCGGCGGGGATTTGGGTCCTGTACATTTCCTGCCAGAAAATCCTCAGCCGTTCCTACGGCGCTCAATCGTTGAATTTATTAGTATACGGAGTGGCGGCTCTGGTTCTGGTTGCCAAGGTAGAATGGTCGGAATTTCTGGGGATCGGCTGGATGGATTGGCTGTTGCTGGTGGTGCTGGGGATAAACACCCTGCTGGCTTACGGAGCATTGGCGGAAGCGGTGAAATATATTCCACTGACCATCATCAGCCCCGTCATCACCATGAACCCCATGATCACCCTGACAGCCATGCTTGTCCTGCCGCAGTTCAGTTCCGGCGCCCTTATCGCGGAAACCATTGGGACGGGGGGATATATGGGCGCCGCAATCGCGATCGTTGGCGTGGTTCTGGTGGTCGTCAAGAAATAGTGTTCTTTACTTAGCCCTGGACGGCGGAAGAGTTATTCCGGCTTGACCCCGGTGATGACTCCTGTGGGGACGGCCTGTACCCGAAAATGCCGGATCTCGGCGAACCCCTCCTCCTCCATCCATTTAATTTTTTCTTTCACAGGATGGGCTTTCCCGCTTTCTGTCAACATCCCCATATTCAGGTTGAACAGGGCATCCTCTACCGGCGCCGTTTCCTCTTTATCAGTACAGAATCCGTGGATCACGATTCTGCCGCCAGGTTCCAGGGCACGTTGAGCTTTGCGGATCAGGTTTTTACCCACGTCCTCGCCGTACATGTGAATGACATTGGCGAATAGAATCAAGTCATACCCTTCGCCAAAATCGTCCTTGTTGAAATCTCCGGGCTGGGTGTTCACCCGGTCTTCAAGTCTATAGCGGTGAATATAATCCTGAGCCACGGCAATGACGGGTGGGATGTCGAAAACCGTGGCATGCAGGTGATTGTGAAGCTTGGCCCACTCCAGCGAATAGGTTCCTGGTCCGCCACCGATATCCAGCATTTTGCGGGCCTCGCCAATGGGAAGTTCACGGGCCAGCATCCAGGTGGCTTTTAGTCCCTTGGCGTGCATGGCGTCGATGAAGGCACGCATTTCTTCCGGTTGATTGCCAAGAACCTCCATGATGTTTTTTACCATCTTTCCCGACCGGATGAATTCAGGCAGCTCCAGCCATACGGGTAATAGATCGGCTGAGAGTTTGATCCACTGTTGCATCGAGTGGTCACCGTCTTTGGTCAGGTAGTTCTGCCACTCTCCGGGCAAGTGGAAGGCATGGTTCTTCTTGATCACGATTCCCATGGCAGTGAGTCCGTTGAGCAGTCGCTCCGTACCCTTCAGGGAAAGGCTCAACTTGCGGGCCACATCTTTTGCCGTAACGGGGGATTTCAATTCATCAAACACCTTGAGCTTGTTCGCCGTCATGAGCACACAGGCCGGTTGGTAAGCACTCAGTAATTTCCCAATTTCTTTATCAATTTCCATTTTATTCTGTTCCAAAAAAGAGTTGAGGGTGGTTGGACACGATTTTAACAGATGCAGTATTTAATATTTCACTTTAAATCTGCATGGGGATAACGAAAAATGACAAAGAAAAGGCCCACTCTAAGCAAAAGAGAGTCGGGAGAATTATTAAAGGGTGTCTCTAATAATTCGATATTTTTATGTCTGGCAACTCGCGGACCTTTATTTCATAAGGCCCGCTCATGGCCCGGAACCATTTTTAGAGATGCCCTAAATTTTGTCTTTGTTTTTGGGAGGGGTGGAATTTTGGAAGAAGCGGGTATTTACCGGAACTGGAATTCGGTGGGTAGCTTCAGTTATGGAAAATGCGAAAGATTGATTGGGTGACTCTGGTGGAGGTCAGAGGGAGCAAATTCTCCCTCACGCTACTTATAAACGCTGGAAATAGATATAAGACCTGTACTCTATCAGTTCTCTTCTTTCTTTTGGAATATGAGCCCCAACAAAAATATATGATTCCCTTCATTTTCAAAAGGAATGAAGGTTTTTGCGGAGCTTAGTTTTTCCACTCCAAACACGCTGTGTCCGCTTCCGACAATGGTGGTGGGCAGGCCGACGTCAAAATGAAAGTTTCCATTGACCGTACTATTGGATTTTTCTGAATGTGTTAAATTTATAATTTCTTTTGCCAAATGTGAAATTTCAACTTTGACGTTTCCAGCGATGATATTTGAAATTTCAGTAACAACATTACAAATATCCTTCATGCTGCTGGCATCCTCGCCAAACAATCCCTGATAAACTTTTCTAGCGACTTCCTCGGAAAAATTGAGGATGATCATGATTTCAACGTTCTTCGCTTCATCCGTGAGCTTGATTATGGCGCTGATTTCCCCCGGTAAATCTTCTGTCTCTGTGGGGGCAAGAGGGGAGGCTTCCAGCATGAAATTTTGAACGGCTTCGAGGGTGGATTTTGAAAAGGCATCGATTAATTTTTGATCCACACTTTTTCTAATAGTATCTTTTATAGAAAGCATGCCGACGATTTGGCTTTTATCCATCACCGGAACATGCCTGATTTTATTATCTATCATGAACTTTTTTGCATCTTCAACGGGCGTGGAGCGTTCCAATGTGAGCAGCGGGGCATTCATGATTTTTGAAACTTCGGTGGTGTCAGGGTCCATTCGTTGACTGATGGCCTTTCGTATAAAGTCCCTTTTGGTAACTATCCCTACATTTTCATTATTTTCACTCACAATAAGTGAGCTTATTTTGTTTTCATTCAACTGCTTTAAAAATTCCCGAAGTGTCGAGTTGGATTGAATCGTTATGATGGGAGATTTCATGTAAGTGCCAATATTCTCTGTAGTTCCTTCTTTAAATACAGTTTTCATAGGCCTCGGATCAGTAGTGTTAATTTTCAGTATATGTAAATATTATAATACTTTACGAGAAAAAACAAAATTTATTTTTAATAAATTATTGATTTAATTGGAGTAATGTTGAAAAACCGCGTATTGGGAGGACTCTGGAAAATCGACAATAGAGGAGGATCGTTTATTGGCTGCGGGATTTCATGGCTTTATCGATTTCCCGGTCGGCGTCGCGTTTTTTGATCGACTCGCGTTTGTCGTGCAGTTTTTTGGCTTTGGCAAGAGACAGCTCTATCTTGACTTTACCGCCCTTGAAATAAACTTTGAGAGGGATGAGGTTGTATCCCTTTTCCTTGGTCTTGCCGATCAGTTTTTCGATTTCCCGCTTGTTGAGAAGCAGTTTTCGTTTCCGCATGGGATGGAGGCTGAACTGGCTGAGGGCCGGGGCGTAGGGGTTGATATGAAAATTATTGAGCCAGACTTCACCCCCCTCGACCGAGGCGTAGCTGTCCACCAGATTGGCCTTGCCCTCGCGCAGGGATTTCACCTCGGGGCCGCGTAGCACGATACCGGCTTCCATCGAGTCTTCGACGAAGTAATTGTGCCGCGCCTTTTTGTTTTGGCAGATGATTTTGATACCGTCCATGATTTTTCTTTGATTTTTTTTGACAGGATTAACAGGATTGACAGGATGGATCAAACCCTTATTTCTTACTAATTTTTATATCCTTTAATTTTCTTTTTACTTCGACTTTATCCTCTCCGAAGTTTATTAATAACCCAACAGGCTTTCCCGTTGCCACCAAATAATTAACCAATTGAACTTCATGAGCTGTGAAACATTTTTTACAGATTTTAGTTCTACAATAATAATGTCATCAACCACGATATCCGATATAAAATTTCCTACAACTTTATTTTCATAAAGCACTTTTATAGGTTTTTGAGTTGCAAACCTTAAACCAGATTTTTCCAATTCGATGGCCATACAATTCTCGTAAACGCTTTCCAGAAAACCAAATCCCAAAGTATTGTAAACCTTATAAGCACAGCCAATTATTTTTTCAGTCAGTTCCCTATATTCCATTGTCTAAATTTAATTTGGTTGTAAGAATTAAAAATCCTGTCGATCCTGTTAATCCTGTCTAATCTTTTTTTATCGTGAGTCGGGTTCCCAGACGGAATTTCAGCTTGCTTGCGGCGTTGCCGTCCCGGCAAAAGATTTCGACTTTCCCGCAACTGTTGATCAGGCAACCGATGTCTCCCTTTTTGCATTGCGAGTAATGCGAAGAAAAATCATGGATGCGGGTTTTACCGATTTTAAGAGTCAAGGCGACATTGAGCTGGAAGGTGGCGTTCAAAAGCTCCGACGATATGTTGGAGATGCAATTTCCGAAGTGATCGATGTGGATGATCTCGCCGGTGATTGCATTTTTCTTCACTTCCGGTTGCGGCAGTTCCAGAAGCTGGGGATCGTTGATTTTTCTTCCCATTTTCGATAGCGGCGTTCCCTTGGCGATCCAGGCTGCGGCGGGAGCAAACACGTCACGCCCGTGGAAAGTGAAGGAAATTTCCGGTAAAAAATATTTTTTGCTGGACAGTTCATAAATGCGGGAAGCCGGGTTGATCGCAGGTGTCAGCACCCCATTGTCCGGTCCCACGAAGGTGGCGGATTTATTCTTCACGGCGATGGTCCTGCGTTCACTGCCAACCCCAGGGTCCACGACGACCAGATGCACGCTATTTTTCGGGAAATAGGAATGGGCGGCCTCCAGCGCCAGAGCGGCCTGCGTGATATTTTGCGGCTCGATCCCGTGGGTGATATCAACGATCCGTGTGGTTGGAGCGATGGTCAGGATCACCCCTTTCATGATCCCGACAAAGGGGTCCTCCAGGCCGAAATCGGTTGTCAGAGTTATGATGGCAGGCATCCGGAAACCCCTTGTTCGCTGACGTCTTCGATTGTTACTGACACCAGTTGGTTTTTAAAGCGGTCATCCCCTGGGACGGTGACGGGGATATAGTGCTCGCTGTAGCCGCGAAGATTTCCCGTGACGGAGTCTCTATGGTTCTCCAGCAGAACGGTGACGGTCTTGCCAATGAACTGTCGTTGAAACTGGAGGGATTTTTCATGCGCCAGAGCGGTTAGAATTTTAATACGCTCTTTTTTGACGGTTTTTGGGAGATTGTTCTTGAAGCCATAGGCTTCGGTGCCTTTGCGCGGCGAATAGGCGAACGCATGCAGGTAGGTGAAGGGCAGGCTTTCGATAAGCTTGCGGGTGTTCTCAAAACCTTGATCGGTTTCGCCGGGAAAGCCGATGATGACGTCCGCTCCCAGGCCCAGCCGCGGGATTTTATCCAGCGCCCGATGCACGGTGTCGAGATATTGCCCGGAGTTGTAGTTGCGCCGCATTTTGGCGAGAATGGCATCGTCTCCACTTTGCAGGGGGATATGCAGATGCGGACAGATTTTCTCTTCATCGGCGATCAGTTGTAGCAGATCGTCGTCGATTTCCATGGGGTTGATAGAACTCAGGCGGATGCGGAAGTCTCCTGGTAGGCGAACTATGTCTCGAACCAAAGAGGAAAAGGTTTCCGGAGTTTCTTTGTCCATGCCGTAAGTGCCCAGGTTGATGCCGGTGAGGGTGATTTCCTTGTACCCGGAGTCGATCGCTTCCGTGACGTTATCGAAGATGTTCTGCCTCTCGTCGCTGATCGACTTGCCCCGCGCCCGGACGACAGTGCAAAAGGCGCATTTTTCGTCGCACCCGGTTTGCACCTTGATGAAGGCTTTGGTTTTTCCCTGAAACCCGGAAACCGGGATGGTGCGGAACACCCTTTTTTTGTGAATGTCCGACATGAAGATTTCCGTTTTATCTTCTTTAATCCACCGCGATTCTCCCGCGAGTTTTTTCTTGATGACCCTGGCGATATCTAGTTTGTCGGCGTTGCCGAGAACGATGTCGAGGCCTTCAATTTCGGCGGCTTCATCAGGAGCCAGTTGCGCGTAACAGCCGGTGAAAACCACCAGGGCCTTGTCGTTGATGGTGAGAGAATTTTTCACCGCCAGACGTGAGCTGTAGTCGCTTCGTTGCGTCACCGAGCAGGTGTTGATCACGTAAACATCCGCCACTTCTCTGGAATTGACGATGGCAAACCCTTCCTGTTCCATGAGGGTTTGCATCTCAGCCGTATCGTGCTGATTGGTGCGGCATCCGAGAGTGGCAAAAGCGACTTTCATGATTTCATTGTCCAGTGGTTTGTGATTAGAAAATATGTTGAGTATAACGGATTTCATCTTAGAACAAGCATTTCTTAAGAATCAACCCGAATTTCCCTGAGGGTGGAGATAAAGCAACTTCAATGCGTTAATTCCTTTTTAAGTAAAGGTCTTGACCCTCTCACTGCGGTTTGGTAATATCGGCCCCACGAAAATAGTTGAACGCTTGAATACTCCAGTTCGATCCCTCTTGGGGTCGGATATTTCCCCATTCCTGGATCTGCAAAAGCATGCAAAACGTCAGTCACAAAACAAGAACCTTCCTGGAAAAATGGCTCGACATTACGGTGAAAGATTATGTCAAGTACATGCGCCAGGAAAAGGATGGCGACTTGTATGACCTCATCGTTGGAGGTGTGGAAAAGCCATTATTGGATATCGTCTTAAAGGAGACAAACGGCAACCAGACACAGGCCGCCAATATTTTAGGAATCAACCGCAATACCCTGCGCAAAAAGATCACCGAGTATCAAATCCAATGCCCGAAAAAAGTCTAGCCGTCATCATTCTGGCCGCCGGTAAGGGGACCCGGATGCAATCTCCGCTTGCGAAAGTGTTGCAGCTGTTATCGGGGCATCCGCTGTTATATTATGTTCTGGAGACGGTGAAAGAACTGAATGCCGACCGTGTGAGCGTGGTGGTTGGATTTCAAGCGGATGAAGTGAAGGCCGCATTTCCCGACCCGCGCATCGAGTTTGTCGAGCAAAAGGAACAACTGGGAACGGGCCATGCGGCCCAGCAAACGGAATCCTGTTTGGCGGATTTTGCCGGCGACGTTCTCGTTTTGTGCGGAGACATGCCTTTGATCAAACCCGCCACCTTAAAAAATCTGATAAAAAAGCATCGGGACAGCCAAGCCTCCTGCACCATACTGACGTTGAAGCCTAAAAATGGGGAAATCAAGGATTTTGGCCGCATCCTTCGAGACGAAGATCATACGATCGTCCGCATTGTGGAAAACAAGGACGCCACGCCTGCTGAGAAAAAGGTTGACGAATACAATTCCGGCGTTTATTTTTTTGATAAGGCTTTGTTTTATAAGGCATTGGTTGAAATCGACAATAGTAATTCCCAGAACGAATATTATCTGACGGATACGGTACAGTTTTTTGTCCAGAACAGGCACTCCGTCCAGTCGGTGCAAACCGAAGATTCGGATGAGATTTTTGGGATCAATTCTCCAGAAGATCTGAAAAAAGCGGAACATCTACTAAGGGAAGATAATTCTTCCCTTTAGTTATTTTTGATCTACCTTAATTCCAGGATGACACCCTTATGAAAGCGGTTATTCTCGCCGGAGGCAAAGCTTCCAAACTGGTTCCCTTTGCATCTACCCGTCCCATCCCGATGCTACGGCTTGCCGGCAGGACGTTGTTCGATAATTCGATTGATCTTTTACAGAAATCCGGTGTCAGCGATATTTTTGTGGTGGTCGAGCACCAGAAAGAAAAAGTGATCGAGCGCATTGGCGAACACCGCAACAATGGGTTGAATCTGCATTATGTCGAGCAGGGCAAGAGCCATGGAATCGGTAACGCCATCTTGAAGGTGAAAAACAAAATCTCCCCCGGGGAGTATTTTCTTCTGATTTACGGAGATACCGTCACTGCGGCGAATATTTTCAGTAAAATTCAGCAATCGTTTCATTCCTTCAAGTGCCCGGTGGCTTCCATCTGCCTGCCAACCTCGAACGAGATGTTCGGCAACGTGTTTTTGAACGCGCACATGAAAATCACCAAGATCATCGAAAAACCCAAGGGAAACGATCTTGGCAATTACGTTCTTTCCGGCGCCTACATCCTTCCGGAATCCATATTCAAGACCCTTGAGTCCACCAAAGGCTCTATGGAAAAAGCCCTCAAGAAATTAGTGGAAGGAGAGGGCTTGATGGCTTCGATGTGGGAAGACGAATGGCTGGATATCGTTTATCCCTGGGAGATTTTGACGGCCAATAAGATATTGATGGATTCCTGGGAGAATTCTTCCATCGCCAAATCGGCGGTTTTGGAGTCCAATGTGACCATCCAGGGCACTGTGATGATTGAGGACGATGTGGTGATCAAGGCCGGAGCTATTTTGGAAGGACCGTGTACCATTGGCAAGGGAAGCTATATCGGCAACAATTCCCTCATAAGAAGTTACACCTCTTTAGGGCAGAACTGTTCCGTCGGTTATGGCGTGGAACTGAAAAACTGCGTGGTTCTGGATAGCACCCACATCGGGCGGTTGTCTTTTATCGGTGATAGTGTGCTGGGAGAAAATGTGGATGTGGGGGCGGGTGTCATGACCGTGAACCGCGCCATCGATTGGGAATCTATTTCTGTTAAAAGCGATAATAAAAAAATCGACACGGGGAGAACCAAGCTCGGAGCTTTCATTGGCGACAATGTGGTGATCGGCGCTGGCAATACCATTCAACCGGGAACGGTGATTCCGCATGGTAAAACACTGCCCGCCTGCTATTCAATTAAAAGTGAATAAGGTCGTCTTTTGAGCTGAGAGCCAATCCCGGAAAACAGGGCATTGGTGGTCGTAGAAAATAGTGACTATTGAAATTATCTTAAAAATATTATTGGGTGCCGGAAATGTGCGGAATAAGCGGAGTTGTTGGTTTAAATAACATTTCAGAGGAATTGTACCAGGGCATCCGCAATCTGGAGTACCGTGGTTACGACTCCTGTGGTGTGGCCTTGATGAACAAAACTTCCCTGGTCATCAAGAAAAATATTGGTGGCGTGGAGGAAGTTTTTCGTAAAGAAAATGTTTTATCCGTATCCAGCAAAATCGGAATTGCCCATACCCGCTGGGCCACGCATGGAACGGTCACCAAAAACAACACGCATCCATTCACCTCTTGCGACGGCAATTTCGCGGTGGTGCACAATGGCATCATCTCCAATTTTCGACCCCTTAAAGACAATCTGATCCGTGAGGGCCACAAATTTGACTCCGAGACCGATACGGAGGTGATCCCCCACTTATTGGAAAAATATTACAAGCAGACGAAGAATATTGAGAAAGCCCTTTTAAAAGTCCTCAATGTTCTGGAAGGCACCTTTGCGCTGGCGTTCATAACTCCAAAAGCTCCGGGGCAGATATTTTGCGCCAAACGGGAATCGCCCCTCATGCTGGGAATCGGGGACGAAGCCAAGTATGTCGGCTCCGATTTCAACGCCTTCATCGACTATACAAAAAATGCAGTCATCATCGATGACGGCGAATATGCGATCCTCACCAGGGACAGTTACGTTGTAAAGGATTCCGTAACAGGACAGGAGATCCAGAAAAGCATCACCAAGATCGACTGGGACAGCGAAACCTCTAAAAAAGGTGGGTATCCCCATTATATGCTCAAGGAAATCTATGAGCAACCGCAGGTGGTGACCAATGCTTTGGAGCAGGATTCCGATGCATTGGATGAAGTCGCGGAGATGATTTTTAAGAGTGATCAAACGCTGCTCGTGGGTGTCGGAACCACCTTTTACGTCGCCTCCTATGGCAACTATATATTTTCCTCATTAGCGGGAGAGTTTTGCCCGCCCATCAGCTCGGATGAATTCACGTCGCTTGCGAATGTGGATAAGAATAGTTTAGTGATTGCCCTCTCCCAATCGGGAGAAACTTACGATACGCTGAGCGCTCTCAAGTATGCCAAGTCGAAGGGAGCCAGGACGGCGGCCATTGTCAACGCGATGGGGTCTTCCATTTCCTGTTTTGTCGACAAGGTAATTCTGCAAGGGTCCGGTCCTGAAATTTGCGTGATCAGTACCAAGGCGGCGTTGTCCCAGATGCTGATTTTGACCATGATTGCCTTACGGGTGGGGGTGAAGAAAAAAGTCCTGACCCAAAAGGCATACGCAAAGTCCATGGCGGCCCTGGGCGAGCTTCCTGGAATCATCCAGAGTATATTGAACGAACGGTCCGGGTTCATCCACCGCATTGCCCACAATTATTGCAAAACCAGGCACTGGCTGTATCTGGGACGCGGTATTTATTACCCGATCGCTTTAGAGTCCGCCTTGAAAATGAAAGAAGTGGCTTATGTTCATGCCGAGGGGATGCCGGGTGGATTTCTCAAACACGGCACGTTGGCGATGATTGATAAGGACATCCTGTCGATTGTCTTCATACCCCCCAGGGAAGATAAAGCTCTCTATGAAGCATCTATTCATTGTGTTGATGAAATACGGGCCCGATCAGGCTTTGTTCTGGGAATCCATTTCGACGAACGCGGCAAGAATAAAGACCTCTTCAGTGAAGAATTGATTCTACCCAGTGTTCCTCCGCTGATCGCACCGCTCATTCAAATGGTGATCGGGCAGTTGTTTTCTTATTTCACCGCCACCAGCCTCAAACGTAATGTGGACAAGCCCCGGTCTCTGGCAAAATCGGTTACGGTTGGCTGAAGAGTGACCGGTTCTTCCTCCCGCTACGACCCGTCGTCGGAAGCTTTCCAATAAATTGTTGCTAACGATAATCCCCGTCTGTTAGAGTTCTTCTTTCCTGTAATCCATCATCAAAAGAAAATAAAATTATGAAAACAGTTAATACTGCTTTGACTATTGCCGGGTCCGACCCAAGTGGCGGGGCCGGAATTCAGGCCGATTTGAAAACCTTTTCTGCATTCGGAGTTTTCGGGCAATCGGTTATTACTGCCATCACCGTTCAAAATACATTGGGCGTCAAAGGCGCTTTTGATATTCCCGTCGATACGGTGGAGCAACAGTTGTGCGCTTTGCTGGAAGATAAAAACCCCCTTGCTGTGAAAACGGGGATGTTGGCAAACGAAGCCATCGTCGAATGCGTCGCCCGTCAGCTCAAGCGGGGTAAAATCAAAAAACTGGTGGTTGATCCGGTCATTCGGTCTTCCAGCGGCAAGACGCTTTTGTCCAAACGGGGAGTCCAGGCGTTGAAAGAAACCCTGCTGCCGTTGGCGCAGATGGTCACTCCAAATATAAAGGAAGCTGAAATCCTTGCCGACATGCGGATCATCAAGCCCGCCGATCGTTTGAAGGCCGCCCGTATCATTTTAAAAACCGGGGTCAAAAGCGTTTTGATCACCGGCGGGCATTTGAAGGGCAATCCAGAAGACTTTTTTTATGACGGCGGAAGTCCTGTAAAGCTGGATGCCGAACGACTGATAAGCGAAGACCTGCACGGCACCGGCTGTGTGCTTTCTGCGGCGATCACCGCCAATTTGGCGCTGGGAAAATCCCTGGAGTCAGCGGTAGCGGATGCGAAAGAGTTCATTGGAAAAGCAATTCTCGGCGGGGTTCGATCTGGGACAGGGCAGGGCAGTGTCGAACCCCTGGCGCCTCTACATCAAAATGCAGAACGGTGGGATATTTTCCAGCGCGTCTCCCGCGCCGTGGATGTATTGAAAGATGCGAAAATTGGCCACCTCATCCCGGAAGTCCAGTCCAATCTGGGCGTGGGGCTTGCGGATGCCCGGACCCATCAGGATGTGATCGGGTTCCCTGGGCGGATCGTGAAGTACGGAGAAAACATCGTCACCCTTTCCCCGCCACAATACGCGGGTTCCAGGCATGTCGCCAATATCGTTTTGACGGCGATGAGCCACGATCCGTCCAAGCGCGCGGTAATGAATATCAAATACACTCCCGAACTCATGGACATATGCAGGCGACTCAAGTTCAAGACCGCCACCTTTAACCGTGCGGACGAGCCGAGCAAGGTGAGGCAAAAAGAAGGGTCCTCCCTCGAATGGGGAACCGATCATGCGATTCGCCAATGCGGGCTTGTCCCCGATATCATTTACGATATCGGGGGAATGGGAAAGGAAGAAATGATCCGTGTTATCAGCGAGGATGTGGAATCTCTGATCGACAAAGTTTTAAAAATCCATCGCGCGTGCAAGTAATTTTTTATACGCAAAAACCCTGGTTCTACAGCAGGGTTTTATCGATCAGGATGTTGGATTTTTCCCTCAGGTTCTTGAGCCAGTCATTGAAGACCGTGGTAGATTTTTGCCTTTTCAGGCGAGCTGTGATGGTTTCGATTTGATCCTCGGTGGGTGCGTCGGGCATTTTTCGATCCTGGACCCTGAGCAGATAATGTTTTCTGAACGCCGAGGCAGATGCGACTTGACCCTTTTCCAGAGGGAAAACCGCATCCTTGATATTTTGAAAATCACCGATTCCGGGAATGGAATCCACCCGGCTGAAAAACGGTGTGTGCCGGATTTCCAGTTTCACTTCCTGGGCTATTTTATCCAGATCGTTCCCGCTTATGAGCTTGGCCGCCAGCTCTTTAAACCTCTTCTCAGTGAAGTCTTTATCGGCTTTCTTTTGGGCCGCTTCTTTCACCTTTTCGCGAATACTGTCCAGTTCGGGAATCGCTGCGGGTTTTCGTTCTTTTACTTTCAACACGAATGATGCCTCAAGCGTATTGATCGGCTCGCTGATTTGACCGTCTGCCAGGATAAAGGCGGTATTGAAGAATTCGGGAGCCGCACCCACATCCGGGATGTTGTGATTTCGCCGACTGAAAAAATCAGAAGTTTTAATCACGATCTTCTGCTCCGCCGCCGCTTGCGAAAAATCACTTCCCTTTCCCGCGGCTTTATAAATTTGTTTGACGATGCGGCGTGCTTTCTGCCGGGATTTGGTTTCCTTGGCCTTTGCGACCACAGTGTCCTTCACCTCTGAAAGCGGTTTGACTCTGGCTTCCTGTTTGCCATCGAGTCGGATGATATGGTAACCAAAGGGGGACTTTACAGGTTCACTGATTTCACCGACCTTCAGTTTGTTCAACGCCTCTTCAAACTCGGGGACCATGGTTCCGTCAACGAAATCGCCCAAACTGCCGCTCTTGCTGGCCGAAGAAGGATCATCGGATAATTGTTCGGCTGTCTTGGCAAAATCCGCTCCGTCCTTAATTTTTTTCAACGCCTGTTCGGCTTCGGTTTTAGCCGCATCTTCAGAGGCTTCTTGCTTTTCCTCAACACTGGCTTTTTCATCAATCTTTGATGGTTCCAACTGGAAAAGAATATGGCTGGCCGTGTATTGCTTTTTCACGCGGAAGTCAGCGACGTTTGTTTCATAAAAGTCTTGAATATCTTCCTTGCTGAGTTCAATGTCACTTTCGAAGTCTTTAGGGCTCACTTTGATGTATTCAACTTGGATTTGGTCGGGAACTTCAAATTGAGATTTATTCTCTTCAAAGAATTTTTTTAAATTTTCATCGGTGACGGCTTGAAGGTCTTTAAACTGGTCCTCTGAGAAAGCAATGTAGTCGAGTTTTGTGGTTTCTTCCTCATTGTTAAACGCGTCAAGAACTTCACTTTTAGAAACCAGGGTATTGCCCGTGATCAATCTTTCCAACTTTTGAATCATTAATGCTTCCCGCTGGCTCTCTTCAAAATCCAGTGGGGACAATCGATTAAACTTAAGATAGTTGGTGTAAAAAGATTTATTGAATATTTTATCCTTTTGGAAGGCGGGGAAACTTTGAATATGATCGATCACTTCTTCATCACTTATCTTGATGTTGAGGTTTCCCGATTCTAAAAGCAGGAGTTTTCTTTGGATGAGAGCATCGAGTGCCTGGGTTTTCAAATCCAGTCGTTGGATCAAATCCTCCGAAAACTGGCTTTTGAATTGTTCCCGGTAAAAATTGACCATATTGTTGAAGGTTTTATCGTATTCACTGTATTCGATATCGACACCTTCCACTGTGGCGACAACTCCTCCACGAGACCCGGTAGAACCTCCCATACCCCATGAGTAAAAAATGGTACCCACAAAAGCAAACACTATCATCCATATTATGGACTTTACCAACCAGGATTCAGCGTGTTGCCGGACAAAATTCAGCATTCAGAACTCTCCCTCAAAGATGACAATCGTTTATTCAAACCACCTACTATAATAAAACAATGAGATGAATCGCAACCGTTTATTATTCCCGAAAAAAATGAAGGCCGTTTTATCACCCAGAAGTGGCAGGATTATGAATGACAGCAGGCATGATTTTAATAAAATTGTGACCAAGATGGCCTTTTATTGGCTTGCAATTTTTTCGCCATACTGATATAAGGAAAAGATTATAAAAAACAACAGGTTATGGAAGTGATGATGATTTTTTGAGGAGCGGCGCTTGTTCGACTTATTCTGGAATTTATTTTCTAATGATCTGGCGATTGATTTAGGAACCGCCAACACGCTGGTTTTTGTTCGTGGCGAGGGAATCGTCTTGCGGGAACCTTCCGTTGTGGCCTTGAACAGCCAAACCAACGAAGTGCAGGCGGTGGGGATGGAGGCCAAGCAGATGCTGGGTCGGGCGCCGGGAACCATTATTGCCATTCGTCCCATGAAAGACGGAGTCATTGCTCACTTTGAGGTGACGGAAAAAATGATCCGCCACTTCATACAAAAGGTTCATAATAATCGTAAAACTCTTGTTCGTCCGCGGGTGGTGATTGCGGTTCCTTCCGGAATCACCCAGGTCGAAACACGCGCTGTCCGGGATTCTGCTGAATCGGCGGGAGCCCGGGAAGTTTTTTTAATCGAGGAACCCATGGCCGCGGCCATTGGGGTGGATCTTCCCGTTCAGGAGCCGACCGGGAACATGATCATCGATATTGGCGGGGGCACGACGGAGGTGGCCATCATCTCCATGTCGGGAATTGTTTATAGTAAATCCATTCGCATTGCGGGCGATGAAATGGATGAAGCCATCGTCAATTACATAAAACGAAAATACAACTTGTTGATCGGCGAACGCACTGCGGAAGAGGTTAAAATAAATATTGGTTCCGCGTATCCCTTGGAAAAGCGAATAACGATGGAAGTCAAGGGCCGTGATCTGGTCGCCGGCATTCCCAAAACCCTTGTTATTTCCGACGAAGAAATCCGTGAGGCTTTGGCCGAAACTTTTGGAACGATCGTCGAGTCGGTAAAAATTGCACTGGAACGCACCCCTCCTGAACTGGCGGCGGATATTGTCGATAAAGGTGTGGTGGTTGCGGGCGGAGGATCTTTAATTAAAGGCTTGGATATATTGTTGAAGGAGGCAACGGGTTTGCCCATTACTTTAGCAGAAGACCCCCTGTCGGCCGTTGCCCTGGGAGCCGGGAAAGTATTGTGCGACCCCAAACTACTTAAAAAAGTCACCTTGTAGCTGTGTTCAAAAAGGGAATCAAAGGCAAACGGTTAATCACGCTTCTTTCCTTGCTTCTCATGTTTTCCCTGGCCTTAATGACCATCAACATCAAGCGGGAGAAGGAACCCCTTTTTTTTGAATCCCTTGTCATTTGGGTTGCAGCCCCTTTTCAAGCGGTTTTTACCCAAACCGTTTCCTCCATCTCCAATGTATTCGAGCATTATTTTTTTGTTGTGAATGCGTCTCAGGAAAACGAGTTGTTGCGGGCCGAAATCGATCAGCTTTCCAGGGAAAAAAATGAATTGGTCGAGCGGATCAAGGAACATGAAAGAGTCGCAAAACTAATCCAGCATGAAGAACCCCAGGAAAAAAAGTTACTGGTTGCGAAGGTCATTGGCCGGGACGCCACGCAATGGTCTAACGTGATTTTTGTCGATAAGGGATCGAATGATGGCGTTCAGGGAAACCTTGCGGTGGTGACCAACGCCGGGGTCATCGGCCACATAATTCAATCTTCGGGAAGCACATCAAAAGTTTTGTTAATCACCGACAGCCGCAGTGCGGTGGACTCCCTGTTTCAAGGCTCCCGCTTTACAGGGGTGATCGTGGGAACCGGAGAAAACGAGACACATATGAAATATGTGCCGATGAATGCTGATGTGGAGGTGGGCGATGCGGTCCTTTCTTCCGGACTGGGGGGAACGTTTCCCAAAGGGCTGAAAATTGGCACCGTGAGCCAGGCCATCAAAAAAAAACAAGGATTATTTCAGGAAATTCAGGTCGTCCCCAGCGCCGATTTTTCCCGCTTGGAAGAAGTTATGGTTTTAATGCCTTAAACTATTTTATCCAATGGTTTTTCTGATTCAGTTCATCATTTTATTGGTTTTATTTTCCACTCAAACCACATTTCTTGAAAATTTTGCCATCGCCGGGGTCACCCCGGACCTGATTTTGATCTTTGTGGTTTTTTGCGGAATCAATTTGCGTGGAAGCCGGGGCATTGGAATGGGTTTTGCCGTCGGTTTCATCCAGGATTGTCTTTCGGGCGGCCTCCTGGGAGTCAACACTCTTTCGAAAAGTCTGGTAGCGGTATTCTTTTCAGCCCTGAAAGACAAAATAATGGTCGAAGGGCTTCTTCCCATCTTTTTATTCATCATCACCGCTTCTCTACTGGATGGAATAATTTATTATTTGGTTTTAATTACTTTGTTCAAGGGGGAGGTTCCAGGAAGTTTTTTGTTTTCATCATTACCCGTCTATGCCCTATATAATGGTTGTGTCGGCCCCATTTTATTTTACTTTCTGGACCTGAACAGAAAATGGGTTCTCCGTAAATTTTCTAACTCTTATTTGCGGCAATCATGAGTGTATTTCGTTACAGCTCGGATGTTTCGGAAACTGTCCGCAGAAAAATAAAATTTTTTGTCGTCCTGGTGATTTTTTCTTTTTTATGTCTGTGGATGAGGGTTTGGTATTTACAGATTTTAAAAGGACAGCATTTCCAGGAAAAGTCGGAAAACAACCGCGTTCGATTGACCCCCCTGCCTGCCTATCGGGGAACTATAAAAGATCGAAATCAAGAGACCCTCGTCAGTATTCGCCCTTCCTTTAATCTTTATGTGACCCCTGAAGACGCCAAAAATTTATCCGAAAACCTGACGTGGTTGGAGGGAATCATCGACTTTGACAAGGAGCAGGTTTTTCAAAAGATCAAGGAAACGCGATCTTTCAAACAAGTGTTGATCAAGCGGGATATTCGCCGCGAGGAAGTTGCGATTGTGGAGGAGAGCAAGATGCGACTCCCCGGCATCGAGATCAAGGTGGAGCCGCTTAGAAGCTATGTGCACGGCGACCTGGGGACGCATGTCCTGGGTTATCTTGGAGAGATATCCAAGACTAAACTGGAAAGCCTGAATGATCCGAGTTATGAACAGGGAGATTTCATTGGCAAGAACGGGTTGGAGATAATTTATGAAACCATGTTGCGGGGGAAAAAGGGTTACAAGGAAGTGGAGGTCGATGTTTCCGGCAGGGAACTGAAAACTCTAAGAAAGCTTCCGCCAAAAAGCGGTAACACCCTGATCCTGACGTTGGATCTTCGCGTTCAAAAAGTTTTGGAAGAAGCGATGACGGGTACTCCTGAAGAACCCGTTTCAGGCTCCGTCGTGGTGATGAAAGTTCATACGGGGGAGATCATAGCGATCGCCAGTAAACCCTCTTTTGACTCCAACCTTTTCGCCGCAGGAATTTCCCAAAGTGACTGGAATCATCTGATGGACGATGAACTGCGTCCCTTGCAACACAGAACCATCACCGGCCAATACCCCCCAGGTTCAACTTACAAAATCGTGACCGCACTTGCGGGATTGCAAGAAAAAATTATCACCCCCGAGACGACCGTTTATTGTCCGGGGCATTTCCAGTTGGGACGGGGGAGGTACCGCTGCTGGAAACGTGGAGGGCATGGAAACGTAGACCTTCATAAAGCCCTGGTGCAATCCTGCGATGTCTATTTCTATACGGTGGGAAACCGGCTGGGCATCGATAAATTATCTGAGTACGCCAAACTTCTCGGGTTGGGAGAATATACGGGAATCAAGTTGCTGGGGGAAAAAAAAGGAATCATCCCCAGCACGCAATGGAAACTTGCCAACAGAAATGAGGCCTGGTTGTTGGGCGAGACGATCTCCGCATCCATTGGTCAAGGCTATAATTTAGTCACTCCTCTGCAGCAGGCGAAAATGATGACCACGGTCGCCAATGGAGGCGTGTTGCTGAAGCCGTATCTGGTGAAAAAAATCATCGATCCGGATGGCAAAGTGATCAAGGAATTTCATCCCAAAGTGGAAAGTAAAATTGATATTCAGCCGGAATATCTTGAGCTGGTGCGAAAGGCGCTTTTGGGGGTGGTGAACGAGCCGCACGGAACAGGCCGCCACTCGCGCCTGAAAGACATTTTGGTATCAGGGAAAACCGGAACCGCCCAGGTGGTGAAGTTGAAAGCAACCGAGGACATTGATAAGGATGATGTAATTCCCTACCAGTTTCGCGACCATGCCTGGTTTGTGGCATTCGCGCCCTATGAAAAACCGGAAATCGCGGTATCGGTTCTGGTCGAGCATGGTGGCCACGGAGGCGCCAGCGCGGCCCCGGTGGCAAAGAAAGTGATGGAAGCTTACTTCAAATATTACCCGCCTTTTGAATCACTGGAAAAAGCTGAATCGGTTGTCGAGGGTGAGGCAGTGGTGGAAAAGGAAGAGCAGTCCCCGCGTTAATGAGTGCCTTGCATAAGAGAAATTTGAATAACCTGGAAAAGGTCTAAATCCCTCCTCACCTCAATCCTCTCCTCTAATGGAGGAGAGGAGGAAACTACCCCTTCTCCCCTTTGGGGAGAAGGCTGGGATGAGGGGATATTAACCTTTTTAAAATACCCCTTCGCCCAATTAACGGACGACAATATCGACGCTCGCTTCTTTCCTGTTGCCCGATTCGATCAACCCATAGCGCAAACGGTAACGACCCTTGCGGATAAACTCCAATCGAATGCTTTCAGCCTGTGAAAGTTTTTCCAGAGAAAAAACCTCCTTGTCCATCTCGACCGCTGATAAGGAAATATCGTGGATGGAGCCTTCATGGTCGTTTTTCAAATTGACTGAAGTTTTCCCGGCGATGGTAACAGGAAGGGCAAGGCGGCTTGCGTGTTTGATGTAAACCGTAATGGAATTGAATCCACAGGTATCTTCCAGGTGACTTCCATCGCTAATGGGGTGTTGCCAGTAGCGGTAATTGACAAACCTGCCATTGATGAATGGCGCCAGCGGTTCGCGATTAAATTTAGGGTCGAAGTTAGGGGCCAGCCGATTCATGTTAAACCTTCTTCTGAATTTTATCAGGCACTCCCTATGCTAGGATCATCGGTTTCGATCTGCAATCAGCGGTATTCCTGATTTTGTGTAGGAAAATTCTTATAGTTGTGTGTCTGGGGATACCGGGTTGCCGGAGAGTTTTGACTCTTGATCAGTAGGTCTGGTGCGGGGTTGAGGGGGGATTTTTCAATGCTTATCTCCCATGCCAGGTATGAAGGGCATGAGTATGGATACGGCGAGCAAAATGATGATGATCCATTCCAGAATTTCCAACCGCCGGGTTGACTCGGCATCCGAAAATTTTTGATAAATGCTTTCGATGGTTTGCAGTTTCCTGGCGATGCTGTTTTCCCATGTTTTCAGCTTCAGTCTTTCGTAGGACAACTTATAGAGACGGGCCAGGAATACATCCTCAAACAGTTTCATGGCATTTGTCACGCTTTCAAAGAGGATTTCGCTGTCCAGTTGAAACTGGCTGATTTTTCTGAGCTGAGTGTGCCGGGATTTGTTAGGCATCCAGGACAAACGACGGCTTGCGGAAAAATAGTCGTAAAACTCATTCAGGGCGATATTGATTTCCCCTTCAAGGAATAAAAATTCCATCAGGAACACATTGGCATATTCCAGAACGGTGCAAACATCTTCCATTTCCTTGCCATAAATCAGGGTGGTGTCCCAATCCACCAGAGTGACATCATCCTGCCCATAGGAGACCCGATGAGAAATGATGTCGTTGATCTCTTCTTCAGAAAGCAGGATGGGGCCGGCGCGTAGCAGGCAGGACAGGGCGTCGGGATACTCGCTTAAAAGCGTGTCCACGGAAACCGCAGGGTCCAGTTTTTCCAATTGAAAAACATAATAGTCTTCAATATGTTCGTTGACCTTCAATTTGCTGACAGCGGGGCCGATCTCATTGAGAAGGTTTTGAAGCTGGTTCCGGGCCAGTTGAATCAGGTCCGGGTTGTCATAAAGAGTCTGGCTCAACTTGAGAAGGTTCTCAAGCTTGCCTGAAAAAGGAACCCGTATGCAGATGGATATCGCCCCAAACTCACATATCATGGCTTCAGAAACATTAAGAGTTTTATGAAACGGAGTGACCTCCAGTTCAGGGCAGGACTGGAAAATATTGAGGGGAGGCGGAGTGAGCTTGAAATATTTGTTCGAAGCTTTTTTGAGTTTGAACCCACGGTGTTGTTTCGGGGTCAGAATACGTCGGTCGGCTTCTTCCAGGTTTATGGAAAACCCCACGTCAAAAGCGTAATAGAGGTGAGTCATCCCCTGAGTAATTACAATTTTATCCCAATGAGGGGGAAATTTATTTGCTTCCGTCATGTCAGGGGCCGCCCTCGAGTTTGTTGATAAACAGGACTCGGATTTTGCCATCTTCCAATCACTCTGTCAATGTTCCGCAGGCGCTTGATTCTGTTCAGCGCCGGAAACTGAAGGGGAGGGGTTGCCGCAGGGTTTTTAGTCTTAATTTTGGCTTGTTGTTAAATTTACAAATGCGGATGTTTTAATTAAACCTTTAAGAATTGTCCATCCCGTCATTGCGAGCCGCAATAGGCGGCGTGGCCGTTATATTATTCCTTAGCTCTCGTGCCCCGCAGGGGTAGATCCAGAGTCTTTTTTGGTTTTCTAGATTTGCTCCTTCGTCCTCGGTGGGTTTAAACCCTAAGCCTCTGGATTGCTTCGCTCTGCTCGCAATGACGAACCTCAAATTCCCTTACCAGAACCATTTAAAGGGGTTCAGGGTATTTACATTTGCATTGCGAACCTTATAATGCCTTTAATGTCCTGATTTTGAATTACAAGGTGCGTTAAAGCTGGTTGGGCCGTTACTTTTAATCCACTTTGTTCTATTTTTCTATTTCCAAAAGTAGTAGTCCGACTAACTCCAAAAAATCTTTTCTGTATCGCTCTTTTTTCTCGGAATCTTTGCAAATTTCTTTAATCTCCGTGCTCTCAACTTCAGTTCTCATTTTTCCTAATTTTTCTTTTCTAACTTTTTTAACTATTGATTTGCTCTCTTCCTCTGTAAAACTTTTCCAATTTTGAGACTCTTCTTCAGTTAAATCTTCTGTGTAAATTTTGAGAATTGACCAAAATTTAAAAAAGTTAACAATAATCTGAATTGTTTCTTCTTTTCGAGAGTTTTCTTTTTCTCTCATCATTTCAGCAAGCTCATCATCAGAACCCGACTGAAACATACTAAAGTTTGAAATATAAAAATTAGGTTCTTTTTCTAAAGCATATTTTATTTCTGTTGAGGGAAAAGCCATCAGGAATACTGTAAATAAAGATGATTGAACATTCGGGAAAATACCATTAATTACTTCTGTTAAATCTTTGTCAAAAACAGCATTATCATCTTTTTTAAATATTCGTTCTCGCGACCAGTGTAAAAATTCAACCAAAATAATGCGCGAGTTTCTATCATCAATGTTTTTCATTGATATTTTCCACTCTTTTGGAAAATAATGTTCCCAAATATCATATTTTGATGGCGAATTATCTATCTCATTAAATAAGGTTGGGCAGAAACTTGCAAAGAGTCCTTTTATAAAGTCGAAATATTTTTCTTTCTCATTTTCATCTTCAATTTTGTTTAACAATTTCTCACATTCTTCAATATGTTTCTTAAAGCAAGTAAAAAGTTGATATGGTCCATGATTGTCTTTTAGTAAAGACTTGATAACTGCTTGAAAAAACTCTCGACCAAAATAATGCCAATTCCAAAAAGGAATTCTATTTGGGTTCTTTTTCTTAAATATATCCAAAGTCCATTTTATAAAAGACAGAAGATGTTTTTGTGAAAAGAAATTTTTAATTCCTTTTTCTGTGCCATAGCTTGTTAGCCAAAGTCGTTCCTCGTTCCAAAACATTTCATTCCACTCAAAAACTTTTGGCAAAATCTCATTGCCAATTGAAAAAGAATCTCGTTTTTCTATATTTTCCAAATAAGCTTGTGAAAGCTGAATTGCAAATTCAAACTTTCTAAATTTTATAGCGTCATCAATATGAGATATAGCAATTTTCGTAAATTCTCTTTCGTTGAATTCTGATTTTTCAGACCAAAAAGAATGCCACGCCCGCATCATTTTTTCAGCTTTTGCGTTCTTTTTATATCTTTGTATTTTTGAAAAGCTCAATTTTTTCAAAAAGGGAATTTCAAATTCAAGCTTATTCCCCTCTGAAAATCTTAATATTCTCTTAAACGTTGACCAAAAAAAGGAGGTGAAAACAATAACTGCAAAAACAGATATAATTTTTTTAGATATTGAAATATCAGGTTCTTAAAAAAATGCAAAGAATCCTATGCTGCCTATTGCAAGCCAAAAAACTTTTTTTGCCCCTAAAACTTCATCACTTAAAACCATTTTCTCAAATTCGCTTCTCTTTTTTTGGTTTTTTGAATTTAAAATATCTGCAAAAAAGACAATCGCAAATGGAATAAAGATTGCCAAAATACCCAAAGTTATACTTTTAAAAAGTGATGGGTCAAGATTTCGCAAAATCGGTTCGACAAATGTAACAAAATTTTGCAAGAACAGAGCTCCTGTCATTAATAATTGTTGAATTGATTCGACCATCGGGCAATTACTATCCCTAATCACAAATTTCGTAACAAGAATTAAGTTAAAGTCCCAAACTGATACTAAAATGCGGCATTACTTAGACCGCAATTTAAAAAAAGGCAGGATGCCAGCTCTCCCCTCAAGCCGGGATCATCAGTTCTTTTTCGCGCAGGCGTTTGATTTTGTCGCGGAGTTCGGCGGCTTTTTCAAATTCCAGATTTTTGGCGGCGGCGAACATTTGTTTTTCCAGCCGGGAAATAAATTGACTGGCGCTCCCGGCTTTGTTGTATTCCACTTCCTCTTCTTCCACCAGCGGCACGAGCGCAAATTTCTCTGCATTGCTCATGGCTTCGCCAATGGCCTTTTTGATCGAGGTCGGGGTGATGCCGTGCTCCTCGTTGTATTCCTGTTGAATGGTTCTCCGGCGACCCATCTCGCTGATCGCCGCCTGCATGGACTTGGTGACACGGTCCGCATACATGATGACTTTCCCTTCAACATGACGCGCCGCCCGTCCCGACGTTTGGATCAATGATGTGGTGGACCGCAAAAAACCTTCCTTGTCCGCATCGAGAATGGCGACCAGAGAAACCTCCGGGATGTCCAGCCCCTCGCGCAGCAAATTGATTCCGATCAACGCGTCGAATTCCCCGAGACGCAACTCACGGATGATCTGTGTGCGTTCCAGAGTGATGATGTCTGAATGCAGGTATTTTACCCTGAGGCCCATTTCCGTATAGTGCTCTGCAAGATCTTCTGAAAACCGCTTGGTGAGTGTGGTGATCAAGGTGCGCTCGTTTTTTTGCGCCCGCTTCAACACCTCATGGTAAAGATCGTCCACTTGCTCCCCGACCGGCTTGATTTCAATCTCGGGATCGACAAGCCCGGTCGGGCGCACGATCAACTCCACCACCTTGCCTTCGGATTGTTCGATTTCGTAAGGACCCGGCGTGGCGGTGACGTAGATGATCTGTTTGACGTGTTCCTGGAATTCATGAAATTGCAGAGGCCGGTTGTCGAACGCCGAAGGCAGGCGAAACCCGTAGCGGATGAGGTTTTCCTTGCGTGCGCGGTCGCCCTTGTACATGCCGTTGAGTTGCGGCAGGGTGACGTGGCTTTCATCCATTATGAACAGGGAGTCGTCCGGGAAATAATCGAGCAGGGTAGGGGGAGGCTCCCCCGCCGGGCGGTCCATGAGATGACGGGAGTAATTTTCGATGCCCTGGCAATAGCCCACTTCCTTGATCATTTCCAGGTCGAACATGGTTCGTTGTTCGATGCGTTGCGCCTCGATCAGCAGATTCTGGCTTTCGAAATAGTGGATGCGTTCTATCAGCTCTTCCCGAATGGCGGCGGTCGCCTTTGCTATAAGTTTTTTGGGAGTCGCATAATGGCTGGCGGGGTAAATGGCGATCCGGTCCAGATCCCGTATACTTTCCCGCGTCAGCGGATCGAAGGCCTGGATGCGGTCGATCTGGTCGCCGAAAAATTCGATGCGCACGGCTTCATTGCGTTCGTAAACCGGCAGAACTTCCACCACATCGCCGCGCACCCGAAAAGTGCCGCGTTGAAAGTCAATGTCGTTGCGTTTGTACTGGATGTCCACCAGTTTTTTCAGGACCTGCTCGCGGTCGATATGCATCCCGGTTTCCGCAAAAAGCAGCATGCCGTGGTAGGCTTCCGGCGAACCCAGCCCGTAGATGCAGGAAACGCTGGCGACGATCACCACGTCCCGGCGTTCAAATAACGAATGCGTGGCGGCGTGTCGCATTTTGTCGATCTCGTCGTTGATGGACGCGTCTTTTTCGATAAACGTGTCGGTGCTGGCGAGATAGGCTTCGGGTTGATAATAGTCGTAATAGCTGACAAAATAGCCGACTGCGTTTTCCGGAAAAAAAGCCTTGAATTCGCTGTAAAGTTGCGCCGCCAGGGTTTTATTGTGGGCCAGCACCAACGTCGGTTTTTGCAGTTTCTGGATGACATTGGCGATGGTGTAGGTTTTTCCAGAACCGGTAACTCCGAGCAGTGTTTGCCGGGGCGTCTCGGAACTGCAGTTGGCAATCAGCTGTGCGATCGCTTCGGGCTGGTCGCCTGCGGGTTGAAATTCGGCCTGTAATTTAAACGGAATCATGCTAAATCTCTGTTCATGGAATAGTGAATTTAAAATAGCATAATTTTTATGGTAAATTAAGGAAACTGGAGCTATGCGAATCAGCACAATCCGCTGTTTCTCTCCTCAACTCCTTCGCGGAGGGCGAGCTTGCTCACGACGCGAAACATTCTTCCAGGCAAGCACACCGCTGGACCCAATAGTTACATTCGATTGTAATTTTTGTAGCGCTCATTAAAGAAAGGCATTTTGTGGCATCCAATCAGGAAGTAGTGAAAACCATTCAGGTGGGCGATGCAACCATTACGTTGGTTGGCACCGCGCATGTGTCCAAACAAAGTGTCGAGTTGGTGGAAGAACACATTGAAAGCGGAAAATACGACTGCATTGCTGTGGAGCTTTGCCAGCCCCGGTTTGAAAATCTGGTCAACCGGTCGTGGTGGAAAAACATGGATATCTACCAGGTCTTCCGGCAGAAAAAAGCCACACTTTTACTGGTCAATCTGGCGCTTTCGGCCTATCAGAAGCGGTTGGCCCAGAAGGTGGGGGTCGAAGCCGGTCAGGAAATGGTCCGGGCCATCCAGCTCTCCAAGGAAAAGGATATTCGGCTGGAAGTGATCGACCGCAATATCACCATCACCCTGCAACGCATGGTCACCCGTGTTTCCTTCTGGCAAAAACTGAAGATCTTCTCGGGACTGGTGGCGGGTATTTTTGTGGGCGAGGAAGTGAGCGAGAAACAGATTGAAGAACTCAAAAATGGCGATATGTTGCAGACGGTGGTGGAGGAGTTTGGAGAAGCCCTGCCGGAATTCAAACAGGTTCTTATCGATGAGCGGGATGAGTACATGACGGGCAATTTGATCCGTCTGGCCAAGTTGCCAGAGGGGCCGAAAAATATCCTCGCGGTCGTTGGGGCAGGGCATCTCATCGGCATGGTCCCGGCGTTTTCCAATCCGCCGGATGACAAGCGCTTGCAGGAATTGGACGAAAAGCCCGTCCCCGGCAAGGTTGGATATTATATCGGCTGGGGTATCTGCATATTGATCCTCAGCATGTTTTATGTGGGTTACAGCAAATCGCCGGAACTGGGAATGCAACTTGTTATCACCTGGGTGGTGGTGAACGGAGGTTTTAGCGCCCTGGGCGCCGCGATTGGGTTGGCGCATCCGTTGTCCATCCTGACGGCTTTTGTGGCCGCGCCACTCACCTCGCTGAACCCGACCGTCGGCGCTGGAATGGTGGTCGGTCTGGTGGAATCCTACCTGCGCAAGCCCAAGGTGAGTGACTTTGAAGCCCTGCGCGAGGACATGGGGTCCATGAAGATGTGGTGGAAAAACCGGGTGGTGCGGGTTTTGATGATTTTTTTCCTTGCCAATATGGGGTCGGCGATCGGGACGTATGTGGCCGGAGCGTCGATTGTGAGCCAGATTTTTGGGTGACGAGACATGACCGATTTCTCCTCACCTCAGCCCTCTCCTCCAATGGAGGAGAGGGGGAAACCTCTTTGCCCATTTTGTGGGAGTGCCCATAGGGTGAGAGACCAGGTGTGAGGTTGGTTGGGTTTTATTAAAATAATCCCTCGCCCCAAAGGGGCGAGGGTTGGGTGAGGGGAACAATGAAACCCAAGTCCAAATCTAAATCCAGAAACCTTCGTAAAAACTCAACCGATGCAGAAAAAAGAATGTGGTCATTGCTCCGAAATCGTCAACTTGTAGGATACAAATTCCGTCGACAACATCCTATCAAAAAATTTATCGTTGATTTTGCCTGCCCTGAAAAGCTATTGGCCATAGAAGTGGATGGCGGTCAGCATGTGGAAAGAAAAAAGGCAGATGACGAACGCACTCAATTTTTGGAAACTCAGGGTTATCGAGTTCTTAGGTTTTGGAACGATCAGGTTCTAAAAGAAACAGAAGCGATCCTGGAAGTTATACTAAAAGCGCTAGAGGAAAAATAAATTTTTATTCCTCCTCACCTCAGTCCTCTCCTCCAATGGAGGAGAGGAGGAAACCCTTTTTCATAGCTGGAAAGCTTGGGTTTCTAAAACATTGTAAAACCCGAACCATCGGACTTATGCAAACCGCCTCTATAAAAATTGCCGTCACCCCGCCAGCCTTTTGCAAATCTGCAATTCTTCGGGACGAGCTTTGCAAATCGTTTCCAAATACCACATTTAATGATAAAGGTCGTTATCTTTCCGAATCCGAGCTGATCGCCTTCCTGTCAAATTCCGAGGGGGCCATCATCGGCAGGGACCCCATCAACGAGAATGTGTTGCAGGCTTTGCCCAAGTTGAAAATCATCGCCAAATACGGCGTCGGCCTGGACACGATCGATCAGGAGGCCCTGCGCCGTCATCAGGTAAAATTCGGCTGGACCGCCGGGGTCAACAGGCTTTCCGTGGCGGAATTGACTTTAGGCTTCATGATCGGCCTCTGTCACAACACCTTTTCCAGAGGATTTGCTTTAAAGCAGAACGATTGGCAGAAGGACGGGGGCATCCAATTGACCGGGAGAACGGTGGGAGTGATCGGTTGCGGCCATGTGGGGTCCGAAGTCGTGCGCCTGTTGGCCCCGTTTAAATGCCGAGTTCTGGTGCAGGATGTCATCGATAAAACAGAATTTTGCCGGCAACACGGAGCCACCATCGCCAGCCTCGATGAAGTCATCGAACAGTCGGAACTCCTCACCCTGCATGTGCCGTTAACCGAGAGTACTTGCAATATGATCGATGAAAAGGTTCTAATACGAATGAAATCAACAGCCTATTTGATCAATACCAGCCGTGGGGAGGTTGTTGATCAGAATGCATTGAATGCGAGCCTGAAAAATGGAGGCATCGCCGGGGCGGCGCTGGATGTGTTTTCTCAGGAACCGCCTGAGGATTCGGAGTTTCTGGCTCTCCCCAACCTGATGGCAACCCCCCATATAGGCGGCAACACCCTTGAAGCGGTGGAGGCGATGGGGCGGGCCGCCATTTCGCATCTCAAGTCTTTTTTTGGATGATAAAAACCGATATCCCGGAACCAAATTAATTCTTCATTGTTATCATTTCAACCCGCCAAACCTGACCTGCCTCTTCCTTTCCCATTCCTTGAATTTTTTAAGTATAAAATAGGCTCTCCTCTATATTTTTTTCGGAAAACCAAAGGTAAATATTGCTAAATTTAGGCTTATCCGATAGTAATTTATTTACTTTTCAGTAATTTATATGTAAATTTATAGTATTTTTGTTAGTTTATACTCGCTAGGGTTGTTTTCAATTATCCTGCTAGCGATATTATTTATAGAAAATCACTACATCCTTTTTAGGAGAGTTGGCATATGGCGCATGTAATGGAAAAAACTGGATCTCAAGTTCCTTTTATTTTTCGTATTTTTAAGAACGGGGGAAAAGGCAAGTCGGCATTGTTGAAATCTTCTGAAAATTTACTTGCCAGTTTGGAAAGTATGCAAGTGAACCTGCTTTTTGCAGATCCTCAATTTAATCTTATCTATGCCAATGAAAAAGCCAAAGATACTTTGTCCCTGATCAGGGATGACATAAGAAAAGAGTTTGGCGTAGCCTTAGAAGATCTGGTTGGCGGGTCGATCCACCGGTTTCACCGCAATCCCGATAAGATCGAGAGGATTTTGCGGGACCCCAGGTCTTTACCCCATACGGCGGAGTTTTCCTTTGGCACTGTTACACTAGCGGCAAAAATCAATGGCGTTCATGGCCAAAATGGCCAGCTGGCCGGGTATGTTGTGAGTTGGGACGACATCACTGAAAAGAAAAAGACCGATCTTCAGGTCTCCCAGGTGACATCGATGATGGAAAATGCTCCGATCAACATCATGTACGCAGACACAGATCTCATTCTTCGCTATATGAATCCTATCTCGACAAAAACTTTAAAAACCTTGGAGCAATATCTGCCGGACCGGGTAGACAACCTGATTGGCCAGTCGATCGACATCTTTCATAAAAACCCTGCACATCAGAGGAAAATACTTTCCGACCCCAAAAATCTCCCACATCAAGCCAATATTCAAGTGGGACCCGAAGTTCTGGATCTTCTGGTCAGCCCCATCTACGATAAAGACAAGAACTATATGGGCGCCATGGTCAGTTGGGAAGTAATAACTAAAAAGCTGGAATTGGAAACTAAAGCCGCCCAGGTGACATCGATGATGGAAAACGCTCCGATCAACATCATGTACGCGGACACCGACCTCATTCTTCAGTTTATGAATCCGGCATCTTCTAAAACCTTAAAGACTTTGGAGCAACACCTTCCAGACAAGGTGGACAACCTGGTGGGGCAGTCGATCGATATCTTTCACAAGAACCCCGCGCATCAGCGCAAGATACTTTCCGACCCCAAAAATCTCCCGCATCAAGCCGAGATTCAAGTGGGGCCCGAAGTTCTGGATCTTTTAGTCAGCGCCATCTACGATCCAAATCGTAACTATATGGGCGCCATGGTCAGTTGGTCAGTGATCACCAAAAGACTGGAAATGGAACGTAATGAGAAAGAGACCAGCGAGAAAATGAAGAGGATTCTGGATGGGGTGACCGAGAAAGCTCAGATTCTGGCAAGCTCCTCGGAAGAATTGACCGCCGTGAGTCAGCAGATGGCCGCCAATGCGGAAGAGACCTCTGCCCAGGTTACAGTGGTTGCCGCCGCTGCAGAACAAGTCAGTACAAATATTCAAACTGTGGCGTCCGGAACCGAAGAGATGAGCGCAAGTATCAAGGAGATTTCACAAAGTGCCGGTCATGCGGCCAAAACCGCCCAGTCGGCGGTCAATCTTGCTGAGAAAACCAACGCTACGGTAACCAAGCTTGGAGAAAGTTCGATAGAAATTGGGCAGGTGATCAAAGTCATCACCTCCATCGCCGAACAAACCAACCTTCTGGCACTTAACGCGACCATTGAGGCGGCCCGGGCCGGTGAGGCCGGTAAAGGGTTTGCCGTGGTTGCCAGCGAAGTCAAGGCGCTGGCAAATCAGACGGCCAAGGCTACGGAAGAAATCAGCAGCAAAATACAGGCCATTCAGATAGATACCAAGAGTTCGGTGGAGGCAATTAGAGAGATCACCAAGGTAATCAACGAGATCAACGATATCTCCAACACCATTGCCAGCGCCGTGGAGGAACAAACGGCGACGACCAATGAAATGGCGCGAAATGTTTCCGAAGCCGCCAAAGGGTCCGGGGAAATATCTGAAAATATTGCTGGAGTGGCGCAAGCCGCCGCAAGCACCACCCAGGGAGCGATTGATTCCCAGACGGCGGCAACGGAGCTGTCCAAGTTGGCTACGGAACTGCAGGCGCTTGTCAACGGAGCCGATACCGGTGATTCCAGCGGCGGTAAAAAAAAAACTTTAAATAAAACTTTATTTGAAAAAATCGGCGGCAAAGAAGCAGTCAACGCCGCGGTTGATATTTTTTATGAAAAGGTCATAGCCGACCGCAAATTAAAACCGTTCTTTGACGGGGTCGATATGAACCGGCAACGAAACAAGTAAAAAAAGCCTTTTTAACCTATGCCTTTGGCGGCGCGCCGAACTATTCGGGAAAAAATATGCGCGATGCACATAAGGATTTGGTTGCGAAGGGGATGAATTCGACTCACTTCGATGCCGTGATGCAACACCTGGGCGCTACTTTAACGGAATTGAACGTTCCCAACGACCTGATTCGGGAAGCGGCTCAGATCGCTCGTTCGGTCAAGGACGATGTGCTGAACCGATAAAAGATGTTAGGAAAAATTTAAAAATATTCTAGTAAAAAGAGGGCCCCTTGATCTGATTGAGGCGGGGGTCTCATTAAAACAATTCTTATTGGAAAAAGGGCAATGTCTTCATTGCCCTTTTTCTTTTGGGCAAAACTCTGAATATATCAAAGGTTTATTCTTTAATAATTTCCATGTAAAATTATTAGAATAGCCACAGTTCTTAAAGGGTTTTATGAAGTTTTCAGTCAAAGCCACATTCTTCGCCACACCTATCGGGAGAGTTATGAGCCGGAGACCCGCTATATTAACGGCGGCTTTCGGTGCGCCTCGAACTCCTGATATTTTCTAACTATGGATAGCTCGCAAAACTCAAATGATGGATACGGCAGAGACGACTGGCAGAAACATTATGCCGAAGATGATCTGCGCTGGGATTTAGGCCAGGTCGCTCCGCCTTTCGTCCGGCTGTGGGAAGAGGGGAAATTGGGACAGGGGAGGGTGATCATTCCCGGTTGCGGGCGGGGGCACGAGGTCTTGTTTCTGGCGGGGAATGGGTTTCAGGTTACAGGATTAGATTATGCCCCCGGAGCTGTGGAATTGCTTTCCCGATCACTGCAGGAAAAAGGTGTGCAGGCCGACATCCTGCATCAGGATTTTTTCGAGTTGGGTGACAATCATATCTCGCGTTACGATCTCATGCTGGAGCAGGCGTTTTTTTGCGCCATTCATCCGTCCAGACGTTCTGCCTATGTCGAAACGGCGGCGCGGATTATAAAGAAAGGTGGTTTGCTGGCGGGTCTTTTTTATGAAACCAACGAAAAAGGCGGGCCGCCTTTCAACACCACGCCTGCGGATATCCTCGAACACTTTTCCGACGAGTTTGATATTGAAACTCTCGAGAGAACGCCTCACTCGGTCGAGAAAAGAAAAGATAAAGAGTTGCTGGGGTTACTCAGGAAAAAGTAAGGGTTGCGTTTCTTGAGGAACCGTACGTTGCAGACATTCCATCCGGTCATTTTTTGCGGAGTTGATTTCCTGCGAAACGGCAATCATCTCCATCAGGTTCGCGGGAAAGGGCGTGAGTAGCGATTGCAGGGTCTTTGCGTCGAAGGCGGCGTTGAGCCAGGTTTCATAATCATCAGGAGCCAGGATAACAGGCATCCGATGATGAATGGGTTGTACCAGGGCATTGCAGGCCGTGGTGATTAGTGAAAACGTCCATAGAAGGACGCCGTCTTTTTCCCATTCCGACCAGATGCCGGCAAAGGCGAAAAGCCCCTTGCCTTTCCGGGTGAAGTAGTGCGGTTGTTTTCCAGAGGCGGTTTTTTTCCATTCTATAAATCCATCAGCGGGGACCAGACAACGTTTGGTTTTAAAAGACTGTTTGAAACTGGGTTTTTCCTGAACGGTTTCCGCTCGGGCGTTGATCATTTTTGCCGCCATTGTTTCGTCCCTGGCCCACGGCGGAACCAACCCCCAACGCATGGCCAGCAACTGCCGATTTCCTTGCTGGACAGCGATCACCGGACATTCCTGGGTGGGCGCGATGTTATAGCGTTCCCGGTGCTCAAAATTAAATTCGATTTGCCCAAAATGAGATTGAATCGATTTGGCTGGTTTGGTCAGGGTGTAGCGTCCGCACATAATCTAAAAAGAGGTTGGTTGTATTGGAAAAATCGCGCAAACCCGATAATATGAATATAGGGTATCTCTAAAAATTGACTAAATGTTCCTAATCGTCAACTTAAGGAGATGGCTTTGTTTTAGTGGAACAGGCGACCTGCCCTTAAATTTAAGGATAGGTCGCCCGTGCCACCAATATAAGAAATCCTTGTACAGTGTTCGATTTCCTGTAATAAACTAATTTTTAGAGATGCCCTATAATAATAGGTTATTAAAGAAAACCTTATCAATTTTTAATTCTGCGATATGAAAAATATAAAGAAAACTTATACAGGAATCTTCAGAGATGGCGGGGCGGGAAAGTTCGCCAAACGCCGCTTTCGCGAGCGGAGAAAAAAATTAATGGATCGGGAGCAAAAATTGATGGTGATCACCGGCGTCCCTTACGGGCCGGAAGGACAAACCGTATGGTCCTACGCCTACTGCGCAACCTATCAGGAACCCTCCATGATGTATTTGACCGGCATCAACCAATCCGACGTGGTGTTGCTTCTGGACCCGGATTCCAAAGAATCGGATGAAATTCTTTTTGTGGCTGAGAAAGATTTGAAACTTGAATTCTGGAACGGGATTCGGTTTGGCGTGGGCGATGAAAAAAGTGTTCGCGAAGCTCAGAAAGTGACGGGTATTAAAGATGTGCGCGACATCCGGGATTTACAGAAAGTCCTTAAAGAAAGGTTTTTAAAGCAGAAGAACAAACAGCTGGGAACTTTGTGGATCGAAGGCACCAAAAACGGTAAAAAGGTGGAAATCACCACCGATCATAACTGGAACTTCAAATCCCGGTTGTCCCGCTGGATGCGCTCCTGGAAATCTTCTGGAAATGGATTGGTCAATATCATGAAAGGCCATTTTGCTCTGCGACTGCCATTGGATGAATATGATATAGAGAGCACGCAAAAGGCCAGTGATATTACTGGAAACGCCTTCAAAACCACCCTTAAAAATTTCAGAAGTTTTAGTAACGAGTATCAGGTTCAGGGTTTTCTGGAAGGGCAGATGCTGATGCATTCTCCGTATGGTCTCAGTTTTCCTTCCATCGTGGCGTCAGGTCATAATGCCACGGTGTTGCATTACATGAAAAACGACGATGACTTTTCCCGTAACGAACTGGTGCTGATCGACTTTGGCGTCCGTTGGATGACGATGCATGCGGATATTTCCCGCACCGTTCCTGCCTCCGGCAAGTTCAATCCGTTGCAGAAAATGCTCTATGAAATTGTATTGAGGGCGCAAAAGGCCGTCGAGAAGAAAGCCAAAACGGGGGTGACGATAGACGAACTGAATGACTGTTGCTGGGGTTCTGTCAATGCGGATCTGGAAAACGTGTTTCAGAAGGCCGGGGGTAAATGCAAACTTAAATACAACAACAGGCCGCATGGCGTCAGTCACCTGATGGGCGAACAGGAGCACGACGGCGATCCCTTCCGAAATTACTTATCGGAGCCTATGAAAACGGGGTGGCTGATCAGCAACGAGCCGGGGTTGTATGGGGAGTTCAAGATCAAGCTGAACGGCAGGACCTATGATGAAGAAATCGGTATCCGCATTGAAGACAACCTGCTTATCCACGAAACGGGTTGTCGCAACATGTCGCGGAAAATCCCCAAGACGGTTGCGGAGATCGAACGATTGATGGCGAAAAAGTAGGGGAGGGATTGCCGGGCGATCCTTGCAATCAAATTCCTTTAAGAACCTCCATCACCTCATCCACGTGTCCTTTTACTTTCACCTTAGGGTAAATTTTCCGGAGCACGCCTTCTTTGTCGATGATGAAAGTACTGCGAACGATCCCCATGAACTTTTTCCCATACATGCTTTTTTCCTGCCAGACGCCGTATTTGTTGACGACTTTTTGATCCACGTCTGAAATCAAATCAAAGGGGAGGTCGTGCTTGGCGATGAATTTTTGATGTCTCTCGGGCGAGTCGATACTGACACCCAGGACAACCGTATCTTTAAAATTTTTGAAATTGTCTTTAAAGTCACAGGCTTCGGTGGTGCATCCGGGAGTCATGTCTTTCGGGTAAAAATACAGGACCACATTTTTTTTACCCTTGAAGGAACTGAGCTTTACTTTGTTTTCGTTTTGGTCGATGGCGGTGAAGTCGGGCGCCTTATTTCCTTCTTTAAGCATAAAGCAATATTCCTCTTAAATCTCGCCTGGGTTCATTCGCCCAATTTTGTTAAAAGGGCTGTGGCTTTCTCGTTCACCGCGTTGATGCGTTCCATAATTAGTTTCGGGGCCGTCCGGTCCGGGTTCATGTTAAACACCATCCGCCCATCCCCTATCAGACTCTGGATTTCATCGTACAGCGCGGGAGTTGGTATTTTCCCATCCTCACACATTTCTTCAAAAATACCGACGGTGCGCCTCACTTTGCCATCGGCTTGCAACCCAATAACGGACTTTTCCTTCAAACCGGAAACTTTTTCCATGAATCCCCACATTCCACCTTTTTCCTGAATGACATCAAAACTTTTGACTAAATCCCTCTTTCCCTCTTTGCAAATATCAGCCGCTGAAGCGGTTGCAAGTCCGCTGATTGAAAAAAAGGAGAGCATGAAGATAGTAAAAAGTGACTTTACTGGTACATCAAAAAATTGGCGGGATATGTTGTTCAAGGACATATTAGGCACTCCTCGGGCTGAAAATCCCCTTTTGCTTACGAGGGGTTTTAGGGTCATGGAAAAGTCAATGTAAAGTCAAGACTAACAGGAAAGGAAAAATAAAGTCAAACTTTATGTTGTCCACGCCTGGCCTGGGAAATCGGCTTTCCTGTCTAATAAAATTCGGAGGTTCGATAGGAACGTTTCCGGGTGACTCTACTTAACCAGTTCCATGAAATCCGTATTCCCTTGAAGAGGCTGAAAAACCGGGCTGGCTTTGACCGTATTTTTCATTTCGGGGTTCCGTTTGAGGACCCACCGGATATTTTTTAAACCACCCTCCAGGTCACCTTTTTTGACATAAGCCTGAGCGAGAAGAAAACGATGGGTCAGGATATGGTCGTGCGACGGGTGGGTGACCAGTAACCGCTCCAAAATTGAAATGGCGCGGTCATATTTTTCGGATTGATAATAAGCTGTGGCCGTGTTCAGGACACTATCCAGATGCTGCGGGTCCATTCGGGTCACCATGGAATAGATGGCGATCGCCCGGTCATACATTTTGTAATGAGCAAAGATCTCACCCTTGCGGTTGAGGGCATGGGTGGGCTTTATAAATAGCTCGTTGGGATTGTGGAGAGAGGGATCGCCAGCCGAAGCCTCGGGAAATTGCGCCAGGGTGATTTTTGCAAAGTTGCCAGGATCTCCTAAAGAGAGTGCTTTTTCATAAAACTGACGCGCTTCAGCTAATTTTCCTTGAGTGACGCGGATGTCTCCTAATTCCTGATAAGCTTTTCCTTGCAAATCATCCTTACCCTTAACCAGCTCAATAAAGTTGTGGATCGTTTTTTCTTCGAGGTCAAGGCGGAACAGGACACTGCACATTCCGATCAGGATTTCCTGAATTTTCAAATCATCGGGTTTGAGACGGGCGGCGGTTTGCACTTCAATCAGGGACAGCCCGTACTTGCCCGCCTGGTAGTAAGACTGGGATCGGCTCAAATGATATATATGCGGGATGATTTTGCGGTTGAGTTTGTCCTCGTTATTTTTGCTAATGTAACCTAGGAGAAGTTTTGCCGAATCGAGTTTTGGGTCGATCCGCCGGGTTTCCAGGATTTGATAGATATATTTTTTTGCCAGTTCCGATTTCTTCTGTGTTGCGTATAAATAGGCGATCTCATAAGCCGCGTCGAGATTCTCCGGGTCCAGAGACAAGGCTTGCAGAAAGTATTTTTCCGCTTCATCATTTTGATCCAGATATAGAGCGATCATCCCCATTTCAATGGGGTACTGAACGTTTTTTGGGTCCAGCTTGGCGGCTGTTTGCAGTTCCTTGAGGGCAGGTGACATTTCCCCCTGAATGGCCAACGTCTGGGCATATTCGTAGTGGGCCTCGGGCACCTGATAGTGTTGGTCAGCGGAGATGATGCAGGCTCGCTGTGACAGCTCAATATTTCCCAGGTTGCGGTAAATCTGACAATACGCAAAGTGGACCGCCGGATGTTTTTGTTCTCTCCGGCTTTCTGCCATGATCACATTCAAAGCTTTCCCGTATTCACCCATTTCATTGTGCAGCAGGCCCTTCAACATAATAGCCGTTGTTTCCTTTGGGGAATTTTTTATTTTTTCATCGAGAACAGCCATTGCCTCCTTGAGTTTTTTCTCCCGCACCAATTCGCGCACTTTTTCATAATCGGGGTCTTTATGATCTGTGGTTTCCGCCAGATACCAATGAGAGATGGCTTTGCCAGGAAATGTGGCTTCTGCCACCGGCGACAAATAAACAAAGCTGAACAGGGCAAATAGTACAAACAGACAGGTGCGTTTCATAATAAAATAGGACTTTCTAAATAAACAGGTTTTCCCTAAGGGTTTAAATGCCGGACGGCTCTGATTGCCCGGCGCGCTTTTTTTCTTTTAGAACTGTTGAACTTTTGTCCGGTATTAAAAACCACGCCGAAGGCATTGTAGTTGCCATTGTTTTCGGAGGTCCAAAGGGTGCCGCTTCCTTCCTTGGCGAAAATGGGGTCCATGCGCAGATTCATTTCGGAACCTACCTGCTTGCCATTAAATTTTTCCGCTTCATAGAGTGTGGTCAATTCCTTGATCGTCGGGAGTCTCCAGTCCAGGTAATCTGCAAATCTTTCCTCGTTGAGTTCTTTAATGTAATCAAAAGCCTGAAACCAGTTCAACCAGTGGCCTTTATACTGGTAGGAGTCTTCCTGCATCCACAGGAGCCCGGTTTGCGTGTCGGTGACGGTTTTGTCGTCGTTATCGATGAAGCGTTTGTCCTCGGAATATTTAATGTCCTGGGATTCACCAGAAACGCTTCCCGTTAAGATGACAGCCAGAGCCATGAAAAAAAAGAAGGCGGCCCAAGGAAGTTTTAAATTTTTTGTGAATGCCGGTGATAACATGGTTCGATCAAATCTTAATTGAGGGTGAATTCATTATGGCGCGAGTTTATCCTTTAACAGCTGGTTGACCAGAGCCGGGTTGGCCTGACCTTTACTGGCTTTCATGACCTGACCGACAAAGTATCCCAAAAGTGTTTCTTTCCCGTTGCGATAACCTTCCAGTTGTTGCGGATTGGCGCTTATAACGTCGTCGATCATCTTTTCAATCGCGCCACTGTCTGAAATTTGCGTCATTCCTTTTTGTTTGACGATTTCGTCCGCCGGCCTGCCGGATTGATACATTTCTTCAAAAACTGTTTTTGCCATCTTTCCGCTGATGGTGCCTTTTTCGATCAATTTCAGAAGATCGGTCAACGCCTCAGGGGTCAGCGGGCAATTTTCGATTTCCCGATCGTCATTTTTTAATTCGCGTAACAGATCTCCCATGACCCAGTTGCTGATGATTTTGGGTTGCGCCAAAAGAGCAATACATTCCTCATAATAGTTAGCTAAAGCAAGCGAAGATGTCAGAACACCCGCGTCGTATTCGGGGATTTCATGCTCCGTAACAAACCGTTGCCGTTTTTGTTCCGGCAGTTCGGGAATCGTTTTCCGGATCTTTTCAATTTCCTCCGGGGCTATCATTAGCCGTACCAGGTCCGGTTCCGGAAAATAACGGTAATCGTGCGCCTCCTCCTTGCTTCGCATGGAGCGGGTCACGCCCTTATCGGAATCGTAGAGCCGGGTTTCCTGGATCACCTTGTCCCCCTGCTCCAGGATCTGGGTTTGCCGTTCCACCTCATATTCGATGGCTTTTTGCACGAACCGGAAGGAGTTCAGATTTTTAAGCTCCGTCCGGGTTCCAAATTCTTTTTGCCCTACAGGCCGCAGAGAGATATTGGCGTCACAGCGTAGACTGCCTTCCTCCATATTGCAATCGCTCACCTCGGTGTATTCGAGAATCGCCTTCAACTGCGTCAAATATTCCCTGGCTTCTTCAGGGGAACGGAGATCCGGTTCGCTGACGATTTCTATGAGCGGGGTCCCGGTGCGGTTTAAATCCACGTAACTTTTCCCCGGAGAATCCATATTTTCCCCATGAATCAATTTTCCCGCATCTTCCTCCATATGGATGCGTGTCACGCCAACGCACTTTTTCTTGCCATCCACTTCGATATTGATGTGGCCGTGCTCGCCAATGGGAAGATCGAGCTGAGTGATTTGATACCCCTTGGGGAGATCCGGGTAGAAATAATTTTTTCGGTCGAACTGGTTGTGCGAGTTGACCTGGCAGCAAGTCGCCAGACAGGCTTTTATAGCGAAATCGACGGCCTGTTTGTTCAACACCGGCAAAACACCTGGCATGCCCAGACAGATTGGGCAGGTATTTTCGTTAGCCGGGCGGCCAAATTCGGTCGAGCAGGAGCAGAAAATTTTTGTCTGGGTCTTCAATTGGGCATGTACTTCCAGCCCAATCACGATTTCGTACTTCATTTGATAGTAATTTCTAAAAATTTTACGAGCGACCGGTGGTCTGTGATTCCGGAGAGCACGGAAATTCCCATTATATAGAGGGGGTTAATGTGCGTTTAGGTATTGTAATTGCCGTCTTAAAAGCAGTCAACCCCCTTAAATTATAAAGCCGTGTAACCTCCATCGACAGGAAGAAGGGTTCCTGTCACAAAGGAGGACTCATCGCTCGCCAGAAAGAGGCATGCCCAGGCGATGTCTTCCGGCTGGCCGAACCGGCCAATCGGGTAATTTTTGCTCCATTCCTGCATCAATTCTTTATCGTTCATAAGATCTTTGGTCATTTCCGTAGCGATCAGGCCGGGGCAAACCGCATTGGACCGGATTCCCGAAGAACCATACTCTACGGCAAGGGAGCGGCTGAACTGGTTCAGGGCGCCTTTGGACGTGTTATAGGCCGCCACGTTCGGAGTGGTTACCAGACCCAGGATTGAACTGATATGGATGAGACTTCCTGACTTTTGACGCATCATGTGAGGAAGCACTTCCCGAGTCAATTTAAAAACCCCGGTCAAATTTACATTGAGGATAGCGTCCCAGTCGCTGTCTTGCATCTCGTGAACGGGGGAGCCGGTAAAAATCCCGGCATTGTTGACCAGGATATCGACCCGGCCATAGGTGCTGACAGTGGTTTCCACCAGCCGCTTGATATCCTCATTGCAGGTAATATCCCCTGATACAGCCAGGGCGGGGTCGCCAATTTCAGCAACGGCTTCCTGCAAACGGTCCTTTCTGCGACCAAAAATCACCACTCGCGCACCTTCCTGGCAGAAAAGCTTGGCACAGCTGAGGCCGATTCCCGTGCCGCCGCCGGTGATGATGGCAATTTTATTTTTCAGCCGCATCCGCACTCTCCTTAGTTTTTGATCTCTGCCGGAACGTATGTATAATGGTTAGATAAAGTAAATGAAAGTTCCTCGAACCCAGAAAGCCGAATATAACATGATAATCCGTCCTTCCGAAAGAAAACAGGTGGATTTTCTTTCATTTAATCAAGGGGTTGGGTTATGAATATACTAAAAATTGTTTATTATATTTTTGGGGCTTTTATTGGTTTTGTTTGCGGGACTATCATCAACATTATATTTTATTGGCTGGATGAGTCCGGGGTTAAATTTGCTGAGAACCTGGTAAAAAATTACGGGGCCTTTGGTAAATTCCTTTTGGAAATGGTCAATTACCTTCCGTTATTTGGAGTTGCACTGGGAATCATCATCGTCCAGCTTTTATTCGGTAAAGAACTGGATAGTAAGAGATCATGAAAAATAACTCTCACTGAATATTTATTTTTTTATGGGTTGAAAGTTGTTCTCAAATTTTTGCAGTGAGTGGTGGAAATAATAGAAAGAGGAACAGGCCTTAGCAGGCATTTGTGAAATTTCACCATAGCCTTCATGCCCCTGTGATATCCTCTTCATTAACTCTCATGCCCCGGAGGGGTAGGAGGGGTATGTGGTAGAATGACAGTCAAGTATTGTCTTCATAATTTATCTGGAACATTCAGAATGGCGAAAAAGTTTAACGAAAATCTAGTCAAGGCGATGGCGGCTACGCATGACGCTGTTAAAATCTGCAAGCAGGCGATGGTCGATGCCAATGACGATAGTTGCCGGGCCATGTATCAGGCTATTCTCAAAGATTGCGAAAAACACGTCGAAATGCTTAAAGGGGAAATGGAACTGCATAAGGTTCAAAAAAAGTGGGACTCCTGAATGCGTATTTTGATCGTTGAAGATGAAAAAAAAGTAGCCGCTTTTATTAAAAAGGGGTTGGAGGAGGAAACTTATGCTGTCGATGTGGCCTATGACGGAGAAGAAGGGCTGTATTTAGGCATGGAGAACCAGTATGACCTTATTATTCTGGACCTGATGCTTCCGGTGATTGATGGTTTGGAGGTGCTCTCCCGGTTACGGGGAAATAAGGTGGATACCCCCATTCTTCTGCTCACCGCAAAAGATTCAGTTGAGGATAAAGTGACCGGGTTGAATACCGGCGCCGACGATTATCTGACAAAGCCGTTTGCATTTTCGGAATTGCTTGCTCGCATCCGGGTTTTACTGCGCCGCGGCAAGGCGGAAACCAAAACAGTTTTGCAAGTCGACGGACTGACCCTGGATCTGGTGAGCCACAAGGTGAACCGCAATGGGGAAGAGATTGAACTGACGGGAAAAGAGTACAGCGTGTTGGAATATTTTATGCGCAATCAGGGCAAGGTCTTGACGAGAACCATGATCGCGGAGCATGTCTGGGATTATAACTTCGACACGTTTACCAATGTGATAGACGTGTATGTCAATCACTTGCGTAAAAAGATTGATAAAAGTTATCCCGACAAGCTCCTGCACACCCTCCGAGGTGTTGGGTATATCATGAAAGAATGAATATGGCGTTGAATTCAATCCAGACTCGATTGACCGCATGGTATGTGGTGTTGCTGGGAATCGTTCTGATTTTGTTCAGCGTTTTTCTTTATGTCTTCCTCTCGAAACGCCTTTACGAGAGTGTAGATAACTCGCTCAAAGTATCCGCCACGGTGGTTGCTCGTTCCGCGACGATGAAATTCAACCAGTCGCCTTTGCCTGGTCTGGAACAGTTCTTTGATCAATTTCTGGGTTATGCAAATCTGAACAAGTTTTACCGGATTTACGATGGCTCCGGCAACGTAGGTTCCCGTTCCAGAAATGTGGATGCCTCGAAATTCCCCCTCACCCAGGTCGCCTATTCAGAAGCCCTGAAAGGCCAAACCACCTACGAAACATTCAATATCGATGGCATTCATCCGATCCGGGTGATCACCCTTCCCGTATTGCGAAACAAGGATCTGGTGAACCTGGTGCAGGTCGGCACCTCTCTGGATTCGGTTCAGGAAACTCTCAAAAATCTAAAAATTTTTCTGTTCACGGCTGTACCGCTTGTGCTGTTGGCGGCGGCGCTGTTTGGTCGACTCATGGCTCGCAGAGCTCTGAAACCGCTATCTAAAATCAACCAGACGGCCCGTGAAGTTGGCGGCGGGGTCGATCTCAGTAAACGCATTCCTGTGCCGGAAGTGAAAGATGAAATCGGCCAGTTGGCCACTACCTTCAACGATATGATGGATCGTCTGGAAAGCTCATTTTCCCAAATCCGGCAGTTCAGTAGTGACGCCTCCCACGAGCTCAGGACACCTCTCACCGTACTTCAGGGTCAGAACGAATTGGCCCTCAATAAAGAGCGGGATGTTAAAGAGTATCAGGAAGTCATCTCCAGCAATCTGGAGGAAATCAACTACATGTCAAAAGTTCTGGAAGACCTGTTCATCCTGTCCAGGTCCGATGAGAATCAGGTTCAGCTGGAATGCAAACCCATGAACCTGAGAGAGGTGATAGACGAAATTTTTAAACATGCGGAAGCCCTGGCGGATGAAAAAAATATCAGGATCACCGTTGCTTTTCTGGAGCCGGTTGAAATCAACGGCGACCCGGTACGATTACGGCAGATGGTCTGGAATATTCTTCACAATGCGATCAAATACACACAGCCGGGAGGGCAGATAAAGATTTCCCTTGAGGATCAGGGGGATTCCGCTCTTTTCACCGTTCAGGATAGCGGCATTGGAATTCCCGAAGAAGACCTCCCCAACATCTTCAATCGGTTTTTCCGGGTCGACAAAGCCCGATCACGTCAGGAGGGTGGGAGCGGACTGGGGTTGAGCATCTGCAAGCACATCGTGGCAGCCCACAAGGGGCAGATTGAGGTAGAAAGTGAGGTGGGTGTCGGCACCAAATTCAAAATCCGACTGCCAAAAATTTCAACGTTGAAATCTCAGAAAACCTGAATGCTGTAGTCAACCCTGCTAATCAACTTCCCACTACACGCCATCCCGTTTTTGTTTCACATTCTCGAAAAGGTCACTTCAATCAATCAAACTTTCAGTTCGTGACCTGTATGGAAAATTACTGAACCCATATGAGAGGCTGGTAAACCCAGCCTTTGTCTCCGGCGCTATCTTCCACCCGGACCCATTCCCCTTTGGTTTCCAGAACTTTCATGGAAAAATATTTATCCACGGGACTCCATGAGAGTTGTTCGTGATTGGCCCCTGGGCCCTTGCGCAAGTTGGTTTTGTTTTCCTTGATAACCGCACATTTGTACTTTGTGGTGACCAGCTTTTTGTGCACCCAGTAGATATCCCCATCGAGGTCCTGCACCCGATACCAGTCGCCTTTTTTCTTTAGTTCCTTTAAGGGCATGTATTTGAAAACCTGCCACAGTTTTTCATAGTGTGTGCCCGGCCCTTGCCGGAGGTTGGCTTTATCGTTAATGATACACAGGGCTTCCGCATTTGATTTCGGAAAAAGCTCGAGGCCCGAAAATAACATGAAAAGAATAATGAAAAACGGTTTGATTATTTTTTGCATCAGGTTTTGGGGATAAAGGTTGCAGATATGATTTTTTTTACTAAAACTTCCTCAACAAGTCACAGGAACTGACCGGATTACTCAATGATATTTTGAAGATATAAACCGAGGAAAGTGACAGATTTTATTTCGCGATCATTTGTTCGCAAAGTAAAAGTAAAACTTGAGAAAATTCTGTTGCTTTGATGATAACAAATATTAACTGAAAAATCGTCCTTTCTTTTTCTCTCAAGGTTAAATTTGATATTTTTTTTCAATAAGATGAAGGTATAGTGAAGTCATGCTGGGTATTTTTGAGATAGAAATATAATGCTTAGGCGGCCTGTATCTTGATATTACTAATCACATTTCTTCAATTTATTTTAGTTTTTTCGGTCGTTGTGTATCTGGCGTTGAACCTCATCCATCTGGTCCGGGTGGAGCCGGTGAAGGGTTCCTTGCGATCCTCGCCTTTTATTTCCGTCTGCGTCCCGGCCCGCAATGAAGCGCGTGACATCAAGGCTTGCCTGACGTCCCTGTTGCATCAGGACTATCCAAATTTTGAAGTGATCGCCGTGGACGACCATTCGACCGATGCCACGGGAGAAATTATCCAGTCCCTTGCCGCCGAGTTCCCCAATCTGCTTCACCTTAAAGGCCAGGTGCTTCCTAGTGGATGGCTGGGAAAACCCTTCGCTCTGCATCAGGCGGTGCAAAAAGCCAGAGGGGAATATTTAATTTTCACCGATGCCGATCCCGTTTTTCAGCCGTGGGTCCTGACCAGTGCCGTATACCATATGACCACGAACGATCTGGATATGATGACGTTGATGCCGGGAACAGAATTTGTTTCGTTTTGGGAGCGGGCGGTGCAGCCGGTGGTTTTTGGTTTTATCGCCGCGCTCAGTCGTTTCAAAAAAATAAACAGCCCCGATTCCACCAGCGCCATGGGGTTTGGTGCGTTCATCATGGTCAAAAAGGAAGTTTATGAAAGTCTCGGAGGCCATGAAAGCATAAAGGATGAAGTCCTGGAAGATGTCATGCTGGCGAAACGCGCCAAAAGGGCAGGGTTCAAACTGCTGGCCGCTGATGCCAAATCCATTTTTTCGATCCGCATGTATCATTCTCTTAAGGAAATCTGGACGGGGTGGAGAAAAAATATTTTCATCGCCATGAAAAAATCGGTTCTTCGTACCTTGTATTATATCTGTGTGATATTTGGTTTTCTCGTCACCCCCTATCTGGTTTTATTAGGGAATATTTTAAGTGGAACCGGGATCTTGTTGACGGGAGTGGCTCTTGTTGCATTGCTGTTGACGTTGAGCGCTTCCATCCACCTGTGTGACGAAATCCGGCTCAACCGCCGGAACGCGTTTCTTTTTCCCATCGGCGCGTTTATAATGGCGGCGATCATGCTGAACTCCATGTTTCAAACCCTCATCAAAAGGCAAACCGAATGGCGGGGAAGAAAATACCCGGCCTGAACCCATTCTATGGAAAACTACCCACGTTTATTTATTAAAGCCAGCCTGATCTATGCCCTCATCGGAGCGGTATTGGGTGTGGCGATGGCCGTAGAACCTTCCCTAGCGGGGCGGATACGATTTGTCCACATTCATCTCAACCTGCTGGGGTTCATGACGATGTTCATCGCCGGAGTGGCTTTTCACGTTCTGCCGCGCTTCAATGCCCGTCCGGTTCCGTGGCCTGAAGGCGTCAAATACTAGTTTTATCTGCAAAATACCGGGTTGATCGGGATGGTGACGCTTTATGCGTCAGGAGCAGTGTTTCAAGGAGGTGTATTCCGCGCGCTATTTATCCTGTTTGCGGTTTCAGCGGGAGTGGCCTTTTTATTCATGTTCTATAACCTCTATTTTGTCCTGTCACCTGCGAAGACGGAAGACGACAAACCCAGTGAAATCACCGGGGACATGAAAGTGGGAACGGTCCTCGATCAGTTTCCGCAAGCCATGCCGGTGTTCATGCAAGCCGGGTTTACATCGCTCGCCAACCCCACTGCGAGAAAGACCTTCGCCAAAGTCGTCAGCATCGAAAAAGCCTGCAAGAAACACGATGTGGATTGCGCCGAATTTGTAAATAAATTAAACGCTGTCATCTCTGGAAAACAGCAGGCACCTGCATCTCCACCCACTAAGCAGGAATCCAAAAAAAACGACAACCTTCCCTCAGGGAAAGAAATTCATCGCGGCGAAATGTGTCAGGCCGATACCTTGGTGGGAAGCCTGATAAAAATTTACCCGGCAACCAAGCCGGTGTTTGAAAAGCATTACGGCGAAGGCTGTTTCTCCTGTCCCGGTCAGGCGTTCGAGCAGGTGCAGGAGACCGCACACATGCACAACGTCGACCCCGATCTCATCTTAAATGAGGTCAACCAGGTGATCGGAGCTGAAATAAGAAAATAAATTTACCGCAAAGACGCAGAGGACGCAGAGAAAACCAAAACAAAACTATTTTAACGGGACAAACAGGATAAAAAAATCCCCCCGGCCCCCTTCACGGAAGGGGGGGCAATTATTCCCCCTTTACAAAAGGGGGTTAGGGGGATTTAGTACAAAATTTCCTCGCCCCTTCAAGGTGAGTACCCGTACCGGGCATGAAGGCAAAGGTGAAATATCACAAGGGCTGGGTGAGGGGATGGATGAAACCATCGATGAACACAGATAGAGAAGGTTTAATAAAATTCCTCTCCCTCATGGGAGAGGTTAGGTGAGGGTGGTTGTAAATGGAAAACGATTCTTTTGAAGAATTCGTTCTCGACCAATTGCACCTGTTGGAGCGGGTGGATTGTAAGGCGATGTTCGGCGGGTTCGGTCTTTATCAGGCAGGTGCTTTCTTTGGCATCATCGCCGGTGGCAGACTGTAGGGCACCTCTAAAAATTGACTAAATGCTCCTAATCGTCAATTTAAGGAGATGGTTTTGTTTTAGTGG
>JAQCGX010000014.1:17500-70076 GCA_027619975.1 Nitrospinota bacterium | reverse complement strand
TGCTCGGCGCGTTTTCCATCATCGAATTCATGCGTGCCATATCGGTTTCGGTTTTCAATTTTTGCGTGATCACCTCCCAGGTCACCATCGGCCCCAGATAGTTACCATCGCTATCGTAGATGGCGCTGACCAGCAAGTCGAGGACTTCCGGGCCCAATTGAATATTGGCACGGTGCGGCAGGTTCTTGGGATCGGACAATATTTTGCGTTGATGCGCCGGATTCTTGTGGAAAATGTCGATCGATTGACCGACGAGTTCACTGATCTTGATCGGCAGGTATTGCTCCAGCGGACCCAATGTAGTCACCGATGAAGGATTCACGTATTGAATGTTAAAATCCTTGTCCGCAAAAATAATGTTGCTCGGCGCGTTTTCCATCATCGAATTCATGCGTGCCATATCGGTTTCGGTTTTCAATTTTTGCGTGACATCTTCCAAGTTCACGATATAACCCTGCACTTCATTCTTGGAGTCTAAGATTCCATTGACGGTGGCTTTGAGGGTTATTCCCCTAAAAGTAAACTCTGCGGTGTGAGGTAAAGCTCTCGGATTTTTCAGTATTTTTTCCACCCGTTTACTGTCTTTATGGAATCTGTGGATAGAGCCACCGATCATTTCATCCATCGAAACATCGAACTCCTTCTCTATGTCATCCCGGATATTACCAAGAGTTTCCAGGGCTTTTTCATTTGCAAAAACCAGGTTTAATTGGGTGTCGGCAATAAGAATATTTGCTTGAACGCTATTCAGGGAGGCCATACGGTTCGCTGAGGATTTAAGCAATGAACTTCCATTTTTCCCATTTCCAAAGAAACTCAACAAGCTGAACCCTGTTGCAGGAGAATCCATTAAACCGGCACTTTTAACACTCATTTTTTTGCTCCTCTCGGTATCTTAAAATCAGTTTTTTTATTTTTATATGGAAAAATTTTATGAAAGGATCTGTTCATTTTGTGGATGCGGAAAACGGGGAAGAATATTATTTTTTTCTCAATCCATTCAAGACAATCCATTTGCGCCTCTTCCAGTTTTTTCTTCCATGTGAAATTCTTTCCTCTAAGGATTTTTTAGAAATCACCAGTTACAATCTCTCAGTCACCCTCTTATCATCTATCAATGTAAATCATATTCTCCACCAAATCTTCAACACGGGTTTCAAATGCGTTTTCTCGTTTGATTATCGTTGAAGTAAAACGATGATTCATGAAACACCTCATTCCATATTCCCATTCGGCGCGGGTTCCAGGAAGTCCTTCCGTTTGAGCGCGTATTTTTTCATTTTGTCGTAAAGTGTTTTTCTTGGCAGTCCAAGGGTCAAATACGTCTCCTTGACATCGCCGCTGGTGCGGGCCAACTCCTGGACGATCAAAGTTTTTTCAAAAGTGTTCATTTGCTCAACCAATGTCTGCTTGTAACCATTGGTTTTTTCTTTTGCACTGAAAACCCGGCTCGGACACTCCTGGTCTACAGAGTCCTGATCGTACCCAAGCGTGAACCGTTCCGCCGCATTTTTAAGTTCACGGACATTTCCCGGCCAGTCCTGTCGCAATATGTCCTGCAATATTTCACTGGTGATTAACGGCGTCGGTCGTTGGAATTTGGCGCAGGCTTGGTGGACAAAATACTGGAACAACAAGGGGATGTCCTCCCGATGGTCTCTAAGGGAAGGAAGGGGAATGCGAATCACATTCAAGCGATAATAAAGATCCTCACGAAATATTCCCTCTTCACTGGCTTTTTTGAGGTCCAGTTTGGTTGAAGCTATGATACAAATATCTATGGGGATGTGCTGATTGGAGCCCAGTCTTTCCACCGTTCTTTCTTGCAGCACGCGCAGGAGCTTGCCCTGGAGGTGCAAAGGCATGCTGTCAATTTCATCCAGATATAGCGTCCCCCCTTCGGCGTATTCAAACTTGCCAATACGGCGACGGTTTGCACCGGTAAACGCGCCCGGCTCATGCCCAAATAGCTCGCTTTCCAGAATTTCCTGGGGAATCGCGCAACAATTAATGGCCACATAATTATTTTTCCCCCTCGGGCTTTGCTCGTGCAGGCAACGAGCGACCAGCTCCTTACCCGTTCCGGTTTCTCCCACCAGGAGAACATCAGCATCCACCTCCGCAATGCCCCGGATGGTTTCGCAAAGGCGCTCCATGGCGCCTGATTTACCGATAATAAATGAACCTGACTTTTCCCGTATGGAAATTTCTGACCGCAGATCCCGGTTTTGCAGAACTAAATTCCGTTTCTCCAGGGCACAGCGGATAATTTTGTGAAATTCTTCATCTCGGAGAGGATTTTCAAGAATATCGTAGGCCCCCAGCCGCATGGCACTCACAATCTGTTGAATATCTCCCTGCCCCATGATCATCAGAACTGGCAGATCGGCATCGATATTTTTAACCCGCTCCAGAAACTCCAGGCCCCCCATGGAGCGCATGTCGAACGGAATCACAAGAATCCCATTCCATTGGGGAGAAATCTTTTGAAGCGCCGATTCTGCATCTTCCAGAACCAGAACCTCAATGCCGCAGCTCTTAAGGGTCTCCACTGTACGAGAAGTCAACGTTTTGTCGGGGTCCAGAAAAATTATATTTTCCCTCAAATCAGTTTTTCTCCTTGAAAATGGCATAAAATTCTCAAAGTCACTTTTCCTTCTCGCAAAGGCCATTACTTCCTCCTGAATGAAAAAAAGCCACCCTCAACAATCGCCACTTATTTTCCGCCATTTCTCCTGGGAATTAACTAACCCCAAAAAAATGAATGAGTTAAAACATCACCTCATTCAATATAAATCCGATTACCATAAAAAATCAAGACAAATATTCGGTTTACTTTATTTTTGTGCGGATAACGGAACATGCTAATATTCGATACATCGCCATTTATCACCCGTAAGCAATATCCGAGTTTCTTATTTTGCAGCTCCAAATAAAAACTTTACAAAATAAAATAATAGCTTTACGCAATCATTAAGTAAAAGAGGGATCTCTTGGAAAATTTTATTCTGAGGGGAAATCTTTCCGAAGCAGGAGGGGATATTCGGCAAGCTCAATATTTACATGCGGTTTTGCCAGAATTCACATGGAATTAGGAAGTCACCCACAAAAATATTCGGCGGATATTTTTATCATTGGGATAAAAAACATGGAATACGATGTTTTTCTAATGGTATAATGGGTAATAAAGCCTAATTTATCGTTTTTCCTTATTTTTTGATGGTTTTATTTTTTTTAACTAAATATAGTTCAGGCAAAAGTCTCACTTATTTACCACAATATATCGGTATTCGGAATTATGCAAGAAAAAAAACCAGGCGCGGCCAATTTTTTAGGGGATCGGCTTCGGCAATGGCGAAAGTCTATTCCCATGAAGTCCTACGAACTGGCAAAATTGATCCTCATTTCGCAAGGGTCTTTCTCTGACATTGAAAATAATAAATCCTTGCCTTCTGCCGACACCATCGCAAAAATTTATCAAAGTACCAATATCAACATCATCTGGCTTCTTACGGGCAAGGGTCCGATGAAAAAAGGAACTCTTCCAGGCGAAGAAGCAAGAACCCCCATGGCTCATGAAGAAGCGGCGGCTTACTGCGAAGAAAGTCATGGGAAGGATCAAAGCTTGCGGGAGTCGATTGAAAAACTGGTGCGTATTTACCACCAGGGGGACCCGGAAAAGAAAGCGCACCTTTTAGGTTTTCTCATGGGAGCGGACCCAGGGGACGGGAATCATCCGAGAAATTTCTATTGAGTCCTGGCTGAAGAGGGTTTTCTGCAAAACTCAAATCAACATATCATCATTTTCCGAAATTTTTTCCGGATCGAACAGCCCCAGGCGTTTGGCGCAAAACTGACACATGCATGGGAAAGCTCCTGTTATTCCTGGAAACAGGAAAAATGAAATTTGCAGGGATACCGACGGGGTGAAGCGGATCAGGATATCCTCTATGTTTGCAAAAATGCTGAATATGTGCCCAATTTATCAACTTGGTTCCGCATTTTGGATAGTATCATTTTTATTGGGTGATTTTAAGGACGAGATTTTGTTCGACCGATTTTCCGGGGAGCAATCTCAGCTTTTTGTGGGCGAGCAGGCAGGAGCCCTGATAGGTGCGTTCGAATCCGTCTTCCGACTGGGATATTGTTTCCACCGGAAACCGCCACAGGGAAATTTTTGGTGAAAAGGCAAGCGACAATTGAAACTTGTTCCAATCGTCCCGCATTCCGAAAGTCTCCACGTCATTTAAGGCTCCCTCACTGTTCAGCCGGGGAGCTTCCAGGGTCTGACCGGGGCAAACGTAATAGCGGTCCTCGGCATCTCCCGCCAGCAGTGTGAAGTTGAATTCAATCCCCCACCATAAAGACAGAGGGTTTTCATTTTCATTGGTGATCCTGTAATGCACCCGAATCTCCGCTTCCGTGCGGAAAAAGGTATATGTCTTTTCTATAGTCACCTGCCGGGAATTGCCCTGCTGGTTCACCGTTCCGGTTCTCTTTAAAGTCAGAGAGTGATCTTCTCCCGGTTGCTGACTCGAAGGAGACACCCTTTCATAGCATTGATCCACGAAATCTCCCTGTTCCTCGAACCGGCATTGCTTGAAAGTTTCCAGTGTGGTTTCCGAATCGAGAAAGTGATCGAGAAAGGAGTAGCGTTCCCAGCGATCAAAAAACAGTTTGCTGGCTAAATCCTGTTCCTTGAATTTGATGCGATCGTGGATGGACTGCGGCTGTTCTCCGCCGCCACCCTCGGAGTGGTCCGCATCCTGAATGGTTTTGTGGTAAATTTCTTCCCGCCTTCTTAGAACATTGCTCAAATTAAAACAGGCGGGGCGGTAATCGAGTTGCAGCAAAGACCCGCCATAGGCAGGCGCCAGGCAGGCATTGATCTGCTTGTTGCTGACCAGGATTTCATCCCTGCCATCCAGATTGTAATCCAGGGTCTTAACCGAGAAATCATGACCGGTTTTTTCATCGACAAGGTTTTCGGCGGCAAGCAAATGGTTGTACAGGGCATGACGCAAATAGTTAAGGTACAGACCGCCAAACAGACCATGCCATTGGGCGCAATTGCACTGCCCCTGGTAAAGCTCCCGAAGGGAGCCGCTTGATTCTGCATCCTCCGGCGCAAGCCCGTTCACCTTGCGGCTGACGTAAAGCATCTTCTTGTGCAGGAGATTGCTCTCTTCATATTTGGTCAGAAAATTATCCCATTGGCCACCGCGCAAAAACAGCTTATACCGTTCCTCCGCAACATCCTTGGATTGCAATTCCTCTTTTAAATTTTTAAATTTCCAGACAGCATTGGTCGGCAGGGACCATTCCATCATTTCATCGTAGGAGGCCATGGGCAGATAGATGCGCCCGGTGGGAAGATGCCCGTCGATGTATTCGCTGAAAGTTACGGTTTCGATCCAGTCAGAATTATCCCGCAAAGCCGAGAAAAACTTTTCCAGCCATTTTTCCTTGTAGACCCAATCAAAGGTGTCCGGCCAACTGCCAAATTTTTCCCCATCATCGGCGTAAGTCATCCCCTCGAAACCCAATTCGTCCTTCGCCCGCCTGAGGGCGGCAAGAGTTTCTTCGGGCATTTTAAAAGGAATGGCGTAACGAAGCGCTTTGCTGATAGGAAAAACAAACAACGGACTTCCCAGCCGCTCGGTGATGTAATATCCCTGTATCTGCTGTTCTTCCAGGCCTGAATAATAAAAGTGCGTGTCATCGACGACCGTGTATTGAATCCCTGCTTTGGCTATGATTCTTGGCAGGTCGGGCGACCAGATGCGCTCCGCCAGCCACAATCCGCGTGGTACGCAACCGAATTCCGCCTCGATGAACTGGTTCATCATGCGGATTTGGCCGATGGCGTCATCCTCGGGCAAGGTGGACAGTAACGGCTCGTAAAACCCACCGCTCAGGATTTCCAGTCGGCCTTCGGCAACCAGATCGCGCAACATCTTCAAATAATCAGGACGCTGCTGTTTAAGCCATTCAAGCAGTGGTCCAGAAAAGTGCGCGGCGGTTTTTATTTCTGGAAACTGTTTGAGGACTTCAAAATACGGCTGGTAACAAACCTGAAAAATATCCTCGAACACATGCCCGAAATTGCCCACCGGTTGGTGATTGTGTATGGCAAACATGAACTTGATTTTTTTCATAACACCTAAAGACGGCAAGGAAATAAAGTTATTATCCGCTTTGCAGAAAATAATTAAGGATGGAACCGATCTCGATTTTAATTATAGCCTGTTCCGGGAAAACATTGCATCACCCTTTGTGGGCATAGCCACAGGCACAAGGTTCAGGGGATCGGATTATGTGGACTCAATTTCCAGCATTTTCGTGGTGAAAAGGTCGTAATAAAGACTCTCGTTTTCCAGCAATTCGTTGTGCCTGCCGACCTCCACCACCCGGCCCTTATCTAAGACGATGATCTTGTCCACATTGCGGACGGTACTCAGGCGATGCGCGATGATGAGCGTCGTACGACCGGCCATCAGCCGCTCCATCGCTTCCTGAATCAGCGCTTCCGAACGGTTGTCCAAAGCCGAGGTGGCTTCATCCAGCACCAGGATGCGGGGGTTTTTCAACAGCGCCCGGGCGATGGCGATCCTTTGCCGTTCCCCGCCTGATAGCTTGACCCCCTTTTCCCCGACCAGCGTGTCATAGCCGTTTTCCTGTTTCAGGATGAACTCGTGCGCGTTCGCTGACTTTGCCGCGTCCACCAGTTCCTCCTCTGTGGCGTCGAGTTTGCCGTACAAAATATTTTCCCGGATGGAGCCGCCAAATAAAAGCGTCTCTTGCGGAACCAAAGCAATCTGCTCAAGGAAATTTTTCAGGTCCAGTTGGCGGATGTCGTGCCCATCCAGCTTGACGCACCCCTGATCGGGATCAAAAAACCGGTGCAACAATTGAATGAGGGTCGATTTCCCTGCGCCGGTTGGCCCCACCAGAGCGGCGGTTTCACCGGGCAGGATTTCAAAGCTCACATTTTTCAGGACAGGGGCTTCTTCACGATAACCAAAGGTAACGTTTTCGTATTGAATCTTGCCCTCGATCCTGGGAAGTGCCACCGGGTTTTCAGGGCTCTTGATGTCCGGCTGGGTGTCCAGAATTTCATAGACACGCCGGACCGCGCCCAGAGCTTCCTGAATCTGCGTGTAAATCCGCACAAACGTTCCGATTGGACCGGCAATAATCAGCGCGTAGAGGAAAAACGCCGCCAATTCACCCGGCGTGGTGGTTCCCTGCATGACCTGATTGCCGCCATACCAGATCAACAGGGCCGAAACCAAAAAGGTGAGACCAAGAATGAAAGGACCGAAAAAAGAGGATATCTTCACCTTACGCACCGATTCCTCAAAAGCCGTCTCGATCTCGTTTTCAAATCTTTTTTTCTCAAAGGCTTCCCTGGCAAACGATTTAACCACCTTGATGGAAGACACGCCTTCCTCAAGCACCACGGTCGCTTTTGCCAGCTTGTCCTGCACTTTTTCCGAGAATACTCTAAGGCGCTTGCCAAAAATCCGGGCAAATAGCATGAGCGGCGGAAGCACCAAAAGAATCAGCCCGGTCAACTTCCAATTCAAATAAAAAATGATCATCAACCCACCGAGCAGAGTGATGCTCTGCCGGAAAATTGCCACGGGAATGGAAACCAGCGCACTTTGAATGACGGTGATATCACTGCTCATGCGCGACAAAATTTCCCCAACCCGGCGGTTGTGGAAAAATCGCAAAGAAAGCGACTGGATGTGGGAAAAAAATTCGATGCGAAAATCGGTGGTCATCCGGTGCCCCACGAACCCGAAGATATAGTTATGCGTCACCGCAAAGGCCGCCTGAAATAAGATGATGAGGACCAGGTCGCGGGTGAGCGCGTTCAATACCAGGTTGTCTTTGAGCACAATGACCGTATTGATCATATTGCGGACGATCAGCGGTAAAACGAGATTGACCACGGAGGTGAGAAGCAGGCAAATAAAAGCAAAAATGATGCTCTTTTTATAGGGCCGTGCGTATTTTAATATTTTGCCAAAATCTTTCATATTTGTTTTGGGTGGTTTCATTCCGCAATTTCCTTAGAACTTTTCACTACAGGCTGCCCCCCTTCATCCCAGGAGTTGAATGCCCCTCTGCGCTCGGCAACCTGCTATTTTTAAACCGCCTATCATACCCTCTGCCTGCCAGTCGTTCAAACAATATCATCACCAACCTCCCGGAACTTCATGCAAATTATTCCCTGACTGACTCTCTTTTACTCTCCCGATCAGACCCGGTTATAAAATAATTAATTTTTTCCTAAAGATTATCTGAATTCCGCCGCTAAAGAGATAGCTTAAGGTGTTCTCAATTCCATTTTCTATCTATTAAGCCTTTAAAAATCAATCGTTTAATAGATATCGATTTTTCAATGGTTCATGGATAAAAAAAGAGATCTTTCTTAATTAACACCCATTTGGGACGAAACAATTATGGACAGCGAAGCAATTAATCCCACGAAAGGGGCCGATATTCGGCCCACCAAGACACCTGCATCTTCGGGGAAACCTGTGGTTTCCGCGCCTGTGCAAAAGGCAAAACCGATTCCTGACGACACCGTGTCCTTGTCCCCTGCCGCCAAAGAGGCTCTGAAAACCTCGGCACCAACATCGACACCAGTTGAAGGCCCGAAAAACGATACCGTCGGCCCCAATTCAGATAACAGTCGAAAAATTCAGGTGACTGACCGCAATGAGGTGATATTAAAAATTGTCGACAACCAAACCAGGGAAGTGGTCAAGCAAATCCCATCAGAAGAAGAAGTTGGCTTGAAAAGAGCTCTTCGCGACAACGCTGAGAATACTGCTAAGGAGAATAACCCAACGGAAGAACTGATTTAATACCAAGGAGATTTTTTATGGAAGTGTCCGGATTGAGCAACGTTGCTACCGCACCCAGACCCTCTGCCGCTCAAACAACCAAGGCGGAAGGGGAAAATAGTCAACAAGCGGGAACGTCGACAGAATCGCAGTCTTCAGTATCCAACGAGTCGCAGGCCAGTCTGGTGCCTCCCCCAAGCCCGACTACGGAATCGGGCAATGAGCCCACCAATATTCCTAGCGCTGAAAGCAATACCGGGGGACAAATAAACATTTCTGTCTAGAAAAACCGTCTTCCCTGGAAAACCAAACAACCCGGCACCCGGTCAGTTCATGCTTTTCATGAACCGGGCCTTGATCTCCTCAGGGGTGTGAGTGACCCGCCCGGTTGCGGGATCAAAATCCGGGTCCACCTTGATCAATAAAAAGCTCGGCCCGTCGCCTGCCATCAACTTCTCAAAAGCAGGCTTCAAATCCTCTTTTTCCGTCACTTTGAGCGCCACCGGGTACCCGCAACTGCGCGCCACTTCCTCAAGGGGAACCGATTCCGACAGAGACCGTTGACTGCCCGTCGACTCGTACACCTGGTTATCAAAAACGACATGCACCAGATTTTTAGGCGCCGTCGCGGCGATCATCGCCAGCGTTCCCATCGACATCAATACGTTGCCGTCGCCGTCAAAAATGATGACTTTTTTATCAGGACGACACAAAGCCACCCCCAGACCAATGGATGAGGCCAATCCCATGGACCCGATCATATAAAAATTACCTTCCCGGTCCTGGTTTTTAAAGGATTCCCGGCAAATGTATCCATTCGCATGGACAATAGGCGCATCCTTCACCAAGGGCAGGATCACCTCAAACGCTTCAGTGCCTTTCATCGAAAATTCCTTTTTTCACCAGAAGCGTGAAAGGCAGTTCGGCTTTTATGTTCTGCTCGGCCTGCGCTAAAACTTCTTCATGGTTTTCCTGGGTAAGGATGGCGTAATCCATTCCGGCGGTTCTCAGAAGGTCTTCATTGATTTCACCCATAATAATATGCTCCGGGGCGTCTTTGCCGCCGCACCCCCGCCAGCTCATGACCACCAGAGTGGGAATTTTGTAAATGAGGTTCAAAGAGGTGAACGCATTCAAACAATAACCGAGGCCGGAATTCTGCATCAAAAGCACAGGCTTGGAACCTGCCATGTGAGCGCCGGCACAAAGGCCGACCGCCGCATCTTCGCGCACCGCCGGAATATAAGACACGTCTTCGGTTTCCTCCAGACAGGAAATCACGCCTGAAAGCAGAGAACAGGGAACGCCGGTAAAAAAATTAAAGCCTTTTTTCTTGAGTTGGGCGACAAAGCTTTCGGAATTCAGCATAGTATCAAAGGTCCCCTTACCAGGTCTGGATGGACCGTTCGCCACCATACTTTGACTGCAGATCATGAAGTAACTTGAGGTATTCGACGATCCCCTCTTTGCCCTTGAATTCGACCCCCAGGGCTTTCGCCACTTCGTTGGACATGGGCACACCCTTCTCCCCCATGATCCCTTCCACTTCTCCAAACGAGTCGATTGTATCCACGATCATTTGTCCAAGATCAAGGTTGTGAATGTGCCCATCGACCAGATGGTAAATTTTTCCCGCCGCATCCGGGTTGCCCAGGACTTTTTCAACCGCCTGGCAAACCGCATCCACGGAAACATACTTCGTGCTTCCCTTGAGATCGACGTTATAGTTGGTGGCCAGGAAATCGACGGTCTGGAACCATTCGGATTTATCGATCTGCGGTCGCACACCGTAGATGGTCACCGGACGCAGGATCGTCACATCAAACGCCCGTCCTTTAAAATAACTGAAACAGAACGATTCGATAGAAGATTTAATCGCTCCATAAAGGCTGCTTGGACGAACCGGATGATTTTCATCCATGGGATGAGATTCGTCCACGGTGGGCAGGACTTCCCCAAATACGGTGCAGGCGCTCATGAAAACAAACTGTTTTACTTTCGCCTTTTTGGACGCTTCCAAAAGGTCGAAGGTTCCATTGACATTGCCTCGAACCAGTTCGTCCGCTGTCTGCACCGGCCCCGGAAAGTGGGCCAGATGAATCACCACATCGGCGTCTTCGACCAGTTTAGCGAGCGACTCCTTGTCTTCCAGGCTGCCAATGATGTAGTCCACATCCTCGAAGGGCTTCAAATGATCGACGATGCTGGTTTCGCGGATCAGGGCTTTCACCTTGTACGCTCCATTCGTCGCCTGAGACAACTGTTTTATCAAATGGGACCCGACCAAACCGGTGATCCCTGTAAGCGCGATATTCATCAAATCCTCCAGTTATTTATCGGACGGACATCTAAGGACCCCGCCCAGCCAAAATTCAACTTCCACAATATCCCCCGCAAATCCTGAGAATCTTTCAGGCAATGGGAGAAATACCGATCCGACCTAAAGGACCGGGCGAAAGTTTGAATTCAGATTAATTATAGAACTTGGCATTATGAAAACAGACATCCATGAAGTCAACCACCTTTTTCCTTTTAGAAGCAACGGTGAAAACTTTGGAGTCAGGAGGAGCGAACTTGGTAGAGTTTCCAGGCCACCGGACCTGCTTTCAGGATCAACGATGCTTGATCGCCGCTTGCGCCGCCGCCAGAATAGCCGTGGGAACCCTAAAAGGAGAGCAACTGACGTAATCAAGGCCCAACGTATGAAAAAACTCAATCGAGGCAGGGTCTCCGCCATGCTCACCGCAAACACCAAGATGCAAATCTGGCTTGACGGACCTCCCTTTTTCAGCGGCGAGTTTCACCAAAGGTCCCACGCCCGCCTGATCGACCGTCACAAAGGGGTCTCTTTCCAGAATTCCCTGATCTACGTAAGAGGAAAGAAAGCTTCCCGCATCGTCGCGGCTCAAACCGAAGGCAGTTTGGGTCAGGTCGTTGGTCCCGAAGGAGAAAAAATCCGCTTCCCTGGCAATTTCATCGGCGGTGATCGCCGCTCTTGGCAATTCGATCATGGTTCCTATTTTATAGGGCAATTCCACCTGAGCTTTTCCAAGGACCTCCTCGGCCTCTTCAACGATCATCTCCCGCACCCTCTTAAATTCGTTGACATGGGCTACCAGAGGAACCATGATCTCAGGAAAAATTTTCATGCCATTTTTGACCAGTTTGCAAGCGGCTTCAATAATTGCACGAACCTGCATCCTGTAAATTTCAGGGAACATGATCCCCAGCCGGCAGCCTCTAAGACCCAGCATGGGATTGGTCTCTTTCATGGCGCTGATAGTCTTGTTCAGGGTCGCTTGCGACACCTGCATTTCCTTGGCCAGAATATTTATTTCCTTGGGCATCGTCGGCAAAAACTCGTGCAGGGGCGGGTCCAGCAAGCGGATGGTCACCGGCAACCCGCGCATGACCTTGAAGATCTGTATGAAATCCCCGCGTTGAATGGGGAGCAGTTTTTTCAGAGTTTCCGCCCGTTTTCTGGAGTCCTCCGCCAGAATCATTTTACGAACCAGAAGAATTCTGCCCTCGTCAAAAAACATATGCTCGGTCCGGCACAGACCGATGCCCTGAGCGCCAAAATCACGAGCCACAAAAGCATCATGCGGGGTATCGGCATTGGCCCGTATTTTAAGAGATCGAACTTCTCCCGCCCAACTCATCAGTCGGGTGAAATTGCTGGTCAAGCGGGGACGAATGAGCGGAACAACGCCGTGCAGGACCCGGCCCGTGCTGCCATCCAGAGTGATGGTTTCATATTCTTTTATGGGCACCCCTTTTATAAAACAACTCTTCTTCTTGATATCCACGTCCAGATCCGAACATCCCGACACACAGGGCTTGCCCATGGACCGGGCCACAACGGCGGCGTGCGATGTCATGCCTCCCTTGGCGGTCAAAATTCCCTGAGACACGCTCATGCCGTGAATATCTTCGGGCGAGGTTTCCATCCGCACCAGAATAACTTTTTCCTTTTTTTCGGCCAGCTCCTGGGCGTGTTCCGGGGTGAACACCACCTTGCCGGTGGCGGCTCCAGGGGAAGCTCCGAGGCCCTTGGTCAGCACGGTGAGTTTTTTTGCGGCAGGGTCGATCATCGGGTGAAAGATCTGATCCAGCTGATCGGCGGGAACCCGCGTCAACGCTTCGTGCTTGCTGATCAACCCCTCCTGCATCATGTCCATGGCAATTTTAATCGCCGCCGGTGCGGTGCGTTTTCCCGAGCGCGTCTGCAACATATACAACTGATTATTTTCTATGGTGAACTCCAGATCCTGCATGTCCCGGTAATGGGCTTCCAGTTTCTGGTAGATGTTGACCAGGGACTGATAAGCTTCAGGCATTTCCTTCTCCAGTTCGGTGATGGGGTTCGGGGTGCGTGTCCCGGCCACCACATCTTCTCCCTGCGCATTGACCATATATTCGCCATAAAACTTCTTTTCTCCCGTGGCCGGATTACGGGTGAACGCCACCCCCGTGGCCGAGGACGGCCCCATATTGCCAAACACCATGGCCTGCACCGTCACCGCCGTCCCCCAGTCGCTGGGAATATGATTCAGTTTCCGGTAAGTTTTGGCGCGCGGCGTGTGCCAGGATTTGAACACCGCCTCGATGGCGCTCTTCAATTGCGCCATGGGATCACCTGGAAACTCTTTTTTCACACTCTTTTTTACAACGGCACGAAATTGCTTGATGATAGATTGTAAATTCTGCGGGGTCAGGTCAGTGTCAAACTCAATTTTGCGTAGCTTTTTCTTCTGGGTGAGAATCGACTCGAATTTTTCGCCATCGATGCCCAGCACCACATTGCCAAACATGGCAATGAAGCGGCGATAACAATCGAGAGCGAAGCGCTCGTCACTGGTTTGCAGGGCCAGGCCCTGTACAGTCTCCTCATTCAAGCCAAGGTTCAACACCGTGTCCATCATTCCCGGCATGGACACGCGGGCGCCGGAACGCACGGAAACCAACAGCAGAGCGGACGGATCATTAAATTTTTTGCCGAGAGTATTTTCCAGCCGCTGCAGGTGGGTCAGTATCTCTTCCCACAGGCTTTCGGGGAATTGATGGCCATTTTCAAAGTAAAGATTGCAGGCTTCCGTGGTGACCGTAAAGCCAGGAGGCACAGCAATGCCCAGAGAAGCCATTTCGGCCAGGTTGGCCCCCTTGCCCCCCAGCAGGTTTTTCATATCGGCATTGCCTTCGGCCTCACCGCCACCAAAGGAGTAAACGTATTTTTTTCCCATTTTTAATCTGACATAAAAGAAGGATGTGAATTGAAGGCAAAAGCGCTACAGGTTCCACGCCTTATGGAGCAAATGAGATTAGCGGAACGTCTTTGCGTTTTCAAGCCCTTTTAAGCACGATCTTGGAGAAGTCGGCAATATTGGCAAACAGGCGGGAGATACCATACAGGAGGTGAAGACGATTTTTCCTCAGCGCGTCTTCTTCAACCATTACCATGACCTGATCGAAGAAATCATCCACCGCGCCCTTGATCTCAACGATTTTTTCCAACGCCTGGGCAAAGTCCTTGTCCTCGATACATTGCTGTACCGGATCTTTGACCCTGAGGTATTGGGCATAAAGTTCCTTTTCCGCCGGGTCGGCCAAAAGGTCGGTTTGAATTTCTCCCGGAGCCTCTTCGTTCAAAATACTCACAATTCGCCTGAAAGCAATGGCCAGCGGCTCAAAATGGGGAAGGCTTTTCAAGTTGGAAAAAGCGATGACCTTTTGTTTGACATCGACCAGAGAATCGATCCCCGTGGACAAAATCGCATCGATTGCATCGTAGGAATGCTCCTCCTCCGTGAGCAGGCTTTTGTAGCGCTGGGAAAAAAGGTCGAGGGTGTGCTGGCGGATCTCCTCAGGTTGCAGTTTGATTTTTTGCGCCAGAAGCTTCACCCCCGCATCGATCAATGCGTTGAATGAAAACTGCCAGCCCTTGGCGAGCACGATCTGAATGATTCCCAGGGCGTGACGGCGCAGACCATAAGGATCTTCCGATCCTGTCGGGATCAACCCGACCCCAATGCACCCCAGAATGGTGTCCAGCTTGTCACCGATGGCCACAACCGCGCCCACGGCGGTGTCTGGAAGCCTGTCGCCTGCAAAAGCCGGTCGATAATGTTCCTTGATCGCCTGGACAACTTCGGCGGCTTCTCCTGCAGCCGCCGCATAATAACCGCCCATGATTCCCTGCAATTCGGGAAACTCGTAAACCATTTGACTGACGAGATCCGCCTTGCAAAGCCAGGCGGCGCGTTCTGCGTGCTTTTTCTTATCAGGGCAGACTTTTTCCGCCAGGTTCACGGCCAATGCAGAAAACCGCGTCATTTTCTCGTAAGTGGTGCCGAGTTTTTTCTGAAAAACAACGCCTTTCAGTTCTTCAACAAAATCCTCTAATGTTCTTTTCCGGTCTTCTTCAAAGAAAAACCTGGCATCCTCCAAACGAGCTTTCAATACCCGCTCGTTGCCTTTTTTGATCTCGGCGCCGCCATCGCCGATCATATTGCTGATGGTAATGAAGTGGGGCATCAATTCCCCTGTCGGGCCGCTGACCGGAAAATACTTCTGGTGATATTTCATGGTCATCACCAGCAGTTCTTTGGGAAGCTTGAGGTATTCCGGGTCGTAGTCTCCCAAAATGGCCACAGGATATTCCACAAGACAAGCCACTTGATTGAGTAATTTAGAATCCTCTTCAACGACCCCTCCGACCTTTTCAGCCAGGGCTTGAGCCTGTTCCGCTATTAGTTTTTTGCGGGCTTCCGGTTCAACCGCCAAAAAATGTTTCTCGCATTCTTGCAGATAAGTCGCAAGGTTTTTTACCGGAAAGGCGGCGGGCTTGAGAAAACGATGACCGTAAGAGACCTCTCCACTTGGAATACCGCCGAACTCAAAATCCAGAGGTTTTTCTCCCAACAAAGCGGCGATCCAGTGGATGGGACGGGCAAAGGCAACCTTTTTGCCCCCCCAGCGCATTTTCTTGGGGAAATGTATATTCCCGATCAACTGGGGAAGAAAGGCATTCAAAAGGTCTGACGTCGGTTGGCCTTTTTTTTCGATACGCGCGCACAGCACTTCACCTTTGGCGGTCATCTCGACGGTGAGATCGGAAACGTCCATTCCCTTGCCGCGCGCAAATCCTGAAGCCGCCTTGGTCGGGTTCCCATCTGCATCGTAGGCCGCTTTCACATTAGGGCCAAGATGGGTTTCGACAACGTCTTCCTGCCTGGGTTCCACATGGGCAAAGGCGACAACCAGGCGCCTGGGAGTGCCCAGGATTTGCGGCGATTGAGCCGGAATATGATTTTTTTCGAAAAAAGCCTTCAATTCCCGACGCATGGAGTCCAGGGCGGGTTCAATATAACCGGACGGGATTTCTTCCGTACCGATTTCCAAAAAAAATTCTGACATGGGAAAGCCTAAACCTGTTGACAGGAGCGGGTATAAGAGTCCTGCAAAAAATTTATTTTGCCGGGGACTTGCGCTTTTTAGTGTAACATAAGATCATGTAAAGGAAGGGTATGTATCAGACAACCCTTGAAAAGTCAATCCACTGGGGAAGATGCAAGTTGCTTTCCCGCTTCGCGCCCGGTTCCATTCGGCAACCATATTATTTAAACCGACCACGCCCCCTTAAAAGTCTGGAACAATTTTTTTTTATGACCACACTCTTATCCATTTTTATAATTCTTCTCGTCTTCGGGGGAATTGCTTTATTCCTCATCAAGGGAAAACCGGAGAATAATGAATCGTCAGAAACAAAAAAGGATACTTCCGTAAAATCTGCGCCCAAGGAGTCTTCGGCTTACACAGAATTTTCCAATGAGAAAGAAGCTCTCAAGAAAACCCTGGAAACAAGCCTGAAAACACGATTTTCATATACTCCCCTATTGAAAATCCCCCCAACCCCGAAAAATTTTATCGGCAGAAAAAATATCATCGCCGATGTGTTGTCGCGGATTGGGAAAAATCCTGCTTTGATCGGCTTTTACGGAAACAGCGGCGTGGGTAAAACCACCCTGGGACTGATGATGACCAATAAACTGTTGCCTGATTTTCCTGACGAACCGATTTTTATAGATATGCTTGGGTCTTCGGTCAAACCTCTTAACCCTGAAGGGGTCATGACTCGTGTCATAAATTTACTCAGCCCGCATGAAAAGTACCCCGAATCCGGGGAACAAAGGACGCAACGATACCGAACTCTTTTGAAGAGCCGAAAATCCGTTCTGTTTTTGGACAATGTTTCAGGCGGCCTGAACTTGACGGAACTCCTGCCTCCAAAACAGTGCGCTCTCATCACAACTTCGATCCAACCCTTGAAACTGCCGTATTTGATTTCCAAAAAAGTCAATCCTTTGGACCCCAAGGACGCCCAGACGTATCTCCTCAAAACCTCCCCCCGGACAGGATTTTGGGTCAATGAAATCGCTAAAATATGCAACAATTTTCCGCAGGCTCTTACTCTTTTCGGCAAATACATCGCTTCAAATTCCCAACAGGATATCTCTGGATTGATAGAAAACCTGAATGGTGAATTGAAATCGATGAACGCCGAAACCCGAGCAGACGACAAACAGATTTTGAAGTTGATTTTGACCCTCAGCCATCGGTCCCTGTCGGAAAAAGCCGCCGTGGTTTTAAGAAAGCTTACCCTGTTTCCGGACACATTCGACGATAAAGCGGAAATCTTTATTTGTGAGGACCCCGATAGCGAGCATCTCTTACAACTCCTCACTTTAGGTGTGGTGACAAGTAACAACAACACCAACCGATTCAGCCTGCACGACCAGGTGCGCCGGTTCCTGGGCCAGCGGCTGAAAGAATCTGAACAAGGGGTGGCAGAAAAAAGATTTGCCACCTATTTTCTGACGGTGATCATGACAGCCGGAGAACTCTATTCCAAAGGCGGAAAAGATAGAGATCAGGGGCTGAATCGGTTCGATCTGGAATGGGAAAATATTAAAAAAGGGCGCGAGTGGGCTCATTCCGCCAGTGATCACGATGAGGAAGCTGATAATATTTGCCTGTCTTACACGGAAGCGGCCATTCCTCTGCTCGAATTGCGGCAAACCCCCGCCGAACGTTTAAAATGGTATCAGGCGGCCTTAAATTCATCGAGACGATTGAACGAATCTGAAGTTGAAAACAAGTACCTCTTGCTTCTGGGAATAGAACACAACAAGTTGAACCAGTCGGAGGAGGCTTTGGATTTTCTGGGACAAGCCTTGAAAAGTTGCCAGCAGTCGAATGATGCCAGCAATGAGAGAATCGCATTGGGCCAACTGGGCTTGACCCAGCGGGCTCTTGGCAGACATCACCGAGCCATTGAGTATTTTGAAAAAGAGTTGACGCTCCTGCGTAAATCCGAGGACACCTCAGGCGAAGAAACCATTCTGGAAAATCTTGGCGGCATCTATAGTCAAGTCGGTGAAAACGACCGGGCCATTGAATATTATAAAGAAGAATTGAGCCTGGTGCGGAAACAGAAAGATTCTCCACGGCAGGGACGCATCCTGGGAGATCTTGGTAAGATCTATTCTTCCCTGGGAGACCACAGCAACGCCATTGAGTATTTTGAGGAAGGCTTGGCCCTGGTCAAATAATTTCAGGATCAAAAGGGAGAAATTGCCCTGTACGGAAAACTGGGGGATGCCTACACGGAAAACAAAAAATTCAAAAAAGCGCTGGGCTACTACCAGCAGGGATTGAATCTCGCCCAGGAATTAAAAGATCAAAAGAATGTCGCTTTGATGCTGGAGCAAATGGGCCGATCCAATTTAAAGGCAGGCAACCATCGTGAAGCGACGCCTTGCTTTCAAAAAGCCTTGATCCTCTTCCAAAAAACAGGGGACAAAGCCAAAGAAGGTGAAACGCTGTGGAACCTGGCTCAGGCAATGGGACAGGCGGAAAAAAAACCCGAGGCGATTCATTTCGCGGAAGCCGCTCTCGTCCTTTACCAAAAAATCAAACGACTGGATAAGAATGTTCGCAAGGATATCGAAAACCAGTTGCAACGATGGCAGGAGATACCTGCGGAGGAAAATCCCCCGGTGGAGGCTTCCGTAAAAACCGACGAAAAACCCGCGCAATAAACCCGCGCCCTCACCCCTTCTTCAACAGAGGAAAGCCCATGGCTTCTCGTTGCGCAAGATAACCTTCAGCGCACAAACGGGCCAGTTTTCGGACCCGTCCGATGAACCCGGTTCGTTCCGTCACGCTGATGGCGCCGCGAGCGTCCAGCAGGTTAAACGCATGCGAGCATTTCAAGGTGTAGTCGTAGGCAGGCAACACCAACTCGTTTTCCAGAAGCAGTCCGGCCTCCTCCTCATACATATCGAACCACTTGAACAAACGGTCCTTGTCGGAGGTTTCAAAATTGTAGCGCGAAAACTGCTTTTCCGTCTCGAGGTGAACGTCTCCATATTTCAGAGTATCGTTCCATTGCAAATCATACACATTGTCGATGTTCTGCAAATACATGGAAATTCTTTCCAGACCATAGGTCAGCTCGACTGCGACCGGAGCCAGATCGATTCCACCCACCTGTTGAAAATAGGTGAACTGGGTGATTTCCATGCCATCGAGCCACACTTCCCATCCCAGTCCCCAGGCGCCAAGCGTGGGGGATTCCCAGTCGTCTTCCACAAAGCGGATATCGTGCTTCATGGGGTCGATGCCGAGAGCGGTCAGGCTTTCGAGGTACACGTCCTGAATATCCTCTGACGAAGGTTTGACGATCACCTGGAACTGGTAATAATGCTGGAGCCGGTTGGGGTTTTCTCCATAGCGGCCATCCGTCGGTCGGCGGGACGGCTCCACATAAGCCGCCCGGTAAGGCTCCGGGCCCAATACCCTGAAAAACGTGCTGGGGTTGAACGTCCCCGCGCCCACTTCAATATCGTAGGGCTGGTGCAGAGCGCAACCTCGTGAGGTCCAAAAGTTCTGTAAGGTAAGAATAACGTTTTGAAAATTCATAGTGCATGCTGTGTAGCAGAGGAACCCGTCAAAAGTCAACCCCCATCACGGGAAAACCTACGGGAAGGAGGCAGGAACAATACGATTAAAATATTCAGCCGACAGGTCACTTCAAATCCTTAAAATCCCTGCGGACGGTTTCGATTTTTTCCCGGTACCCTTTAGCGTCGCCGTAGTCTAAAAAGTTTCTATAACGATTATGAACGGTCTTCAATTTGCGCGCGTGTTTGATCGGGCACCAGTATTGCTCCGTTCTTGCGACCACCTCCCGGGCATACGCAAGCAGGCCGTTGAAATAGCCGCAATAAAGGCAATTCATTTTTTCAATGCCGTTCAAATAGCTCAGGTATTGCCGATCGAGCACAATATAATCGCTGCGCCGAACCCTGGGAATTCCGTATACGGGAAAACAGATCGCCTGATAAGCACTAATTGCTAAATCCAGGAACACCCCCGGCACCAGGCAAAACCAGATCACCGGCGCCGTGAGAATTACCAACGTGTCGGATTGATACAAATATTTATGAATTTTTTGAGCCAGCGCCCGGTGCTGTTTTCTGACTTCCCGTTCAAATCGAACTTTCTTGCGGATCACTTCATAATAAAATTCATCCTGTTTTTTTTGTAGCTCCTGGATCAACTCGTTTTCCAGGCCCCTGATTCTTTCCATCAGGCTTTCAATTTAATTTGCCATCGTTCCGCCTTTTGTTAGACTATTTCAATCAGGGGATCTCCAAAAAAAGCTCATAGGTCCTGACTTTATTCTCGATATGCCCTCAATTCATTATCTCACAAGAAAATAAGATGCACGCGGTTTACAAAGCGGTTTCATTTGAAGATGTACAAAGGGTCATCGAATACTGCCGCCACCACACCATCCAAAACGGCGGCCTGTTTGAGATTTATCCCGGACCGGACCCCACGATGGTGATGATGATCGTCAACTCCTGTTCCGAGGGCGATCAAGTGAACTCGCTGCGCCCGTTGGGAGCTTTTTACTGCAACTTCACCGCCCCCGGCGTGATATCCATCGAAGAGGAAGACCCCCATTATGACGGCACGGAATCCAGGAAACGGCATGTCAAAGCCATCAAACAGGTGATCGACCTGCTCCTGGAAAAAGGTTATCCAGGAACCCAGATTTCCTTCAACGATTTGTCAGTATTGAAGGATTAAAAAATTGGCACCTTCTGCACCCAGACGCTATTTTTGACAATTTTATTGCATCACTGCCTTAGGAGGGCATTATGAGAAAATTAACTCTGCGTTTACTTTCCATTTCTTTTCTGATCGCGGCCTTGATGGGGGTGGGAATCAGTCAGGCTGGAACCATGAATCACCGCACCGAAGATGGCAAAATCAAAGTTCTATATCACATTGATGGAGCGGATGTGGGAGTGGCTACCTACGCCTTGGCTCTTATCAATAAGCACATCGAAGCCGAAGGCGGACCGGAAAAAATAGAGGTCAAGGTCGTGGTCCACGGACCGGCCTTGAAGTTGTTTGACAAGAAGGATGTGGACCCCAAGCTTCTCAACAAGCTCAAATTGATCCTGGAAAAAGGGGTCGAACCGGAAATGTGCCAGGTTTCCATGAAACTGTTCAACATGCCGCTGGACACTCTGGCCGATGGATTCAAACCCACGGAGCATCCTGTTGCCGTCAAACGCATCGCCGACCTCCAGGAACAGGGGTATTTGTATATCAAGCCTTAGAGAATCCCTTAACGACTGAGACCAAAAAATCAAACCACCAAAAAACTATTGACAAACATATATAGGTGTATATACTCCTATGCATGACATCGAATAAATCACAGCTGAAAACGGACCCACTGACGGTTGCGGAGTGCACCTGTTTCAACCTCAGGAAAGCCACACGCACCGTCACCCAGCTGTTCGATGAAGTGATGCAACCCACGGGACTCCGGGCCACGCAGTTCACGCTTCTCGCCGCTATCTCCTCTTTCGGATCGGTGGCCATTGGTCCACTTTCTCAGGCGCTGGTCATGGACCGAACCACCTTGACCCGCAACCTGAAACCGCTGGAATCTCAGCAATTGGTTAAAATCGTTCCCGGTGAAGACCGCCGCACCCGCAACCTGACCCTGACGGACAAAGGAAAAAAAACCTTAAAAAAATCCATGCCCTATTGGACAAAAGCTCAGTCTGAGGTGATTCAACGGCTGACGCCAAGGCGTTGGAATGAATTGATGAAAAACCTGAACTCAACCATCAAGACTCTCGGACCAACTTAAAAAAAATTTCATCAAATAAGTGCATATACACTTAAACTAAGGAGCGCAAAATGCAAACCATCGAAACCGCCGCAGAAGAAAAACCCCTTAAAACACAAACCGTCCATTCCGCCGAATGGTTGCGGAAAATTTGTATCGAAGAGGGCGCGGACGATATGGGATTGATCGAAATCGAGCGTCCGGCTTTGGACTCGGAACGTAAAGGTATCCTGCACGTGTTCGGGCGCACGCGCACCGTCATCTCCCTGGTGCAGGTCATGAACCGGGAGAATATTCAAAGTCCGGCGCGTTATGTCGCCAACGATGAATTCCACAAAACGATCGAAGACCTCACGCAAATCGCCCGCAGAATCGTCAAGCGAATCAACAAGCACGGCGTGCGTGGTGTCGTTCCCACCGTCGGGTTTCCGATGGACATGGACCGTTGGGGAACACTTAAAATCTGGGATGTCAGCCACAAGCTGATGGCGGAGCAAGCGGGCATGGGGCGCATGGGGAAAAATCGCAACGTCATCCACCCCCGATTTGGAAACTTCATCCTGCTGGAGTCGATCCTGATCGACGCGGAAATGGACCGCTACGACCGGCCTCTGGATACGAATCCCTGCCTCACCTGCAACCTGTGCGTTTCGGCCTGCCCGGTCGGTGCCATTCATTCCAACTGGGAATTTGATTTTTCTTCCTGCTACAACCGCAACTATCGCGAGTTCATGGGCGGCTTTCAAGATTGGACCGAGCAACTGGTTGCATCAAAAAATGTGGATCAATACCGTTCAAAAGTGCGCGATAGCGAGACGATGTCCATCTGGCAATCGCTTTCGTTTGGCGCCAATTACAAAGCCGCCTATTGCATGGCGGTGTGCCCGGCAGGGGAGGAGGTCTTGCCTTTTTTCCAACGGGATAAGAAACAATATGTGACCGAGATCGTCAAGCCATTGAAAGACAGGGTGGAGCCCGTCTATGTGAAACCAGGGACCACGGCGGAAAAGGTGGCGCGAAAAAACCCCACTAAAGAGATTCGTTATATCAGCACTCCGTTTCGCCCGCAAACCCTCGAAGGATTTATCCACGGCATCAAAATAGCTTTCAATCGGGAAAAAGCAAGAGATCTGACGCTAACTATTCATTTCGCCTTTACGGGTAATGAAGAGCGCAAAATCACCGTGAATATAGTGAATGGCAAATTAGGAATGCTGGAAGGACACACGGGCCAAGCCGACCTTGGGGTCCGGGCGGACACTCAGGCATGGCTTAAAATAGCCGGACGGGAATCCTCTCCCTTGTGGCCGGTGGTGTCCGGCAAACTGAAGATTCGCGGCAATCCACTGCTCCTGATGAAATTTCAGAATTGTATCGCCAATTAAAGAGTGGGGATCAAAAAAAGATTATCCGCCAATATGGGCTTCCACCCTTTGCCCCTTGTAGGAAAAAATCGCCTTGTGCGCTTCGATGGACTCAAGAGTGGAGTCCAACAGGGTGTCTCCCACTTTCAGTTTTTTATTTTTGTCTGCGTTGGTGGCAACATAAACATGGTTGGCCGCATTGTTCGGACTGAAAAAAATGATTCCCTTGAGCTTAAGCCCTGGGATGTGTTGAACCCCGTTCAATGAGGAAACCCGTTCTTCAAGGCTTTGGCTTGCCACCTCAACGGGAATAGTGGCGGCCTGAATCAGGTTTTCGATTTCGCGGATTTCCGCAGACCCATTCGGTTCAGGCTGCTCCACGATCGCGGGCGCGGTAGTTTCCACCATTAGAGGAAGTGCATCTTCCGGTCCAAAAAAATCTTTATCCATCAAGAGATCATCCTCTGCTACCGGCTCCGTTTCGGGAATGCCAGAGAGTGGAATTCCGGGACTCGTCGCCACTTTCTCCGGCGGTTTTTTTATCTTTGGCACCAGAGATGCCTGATGGGACAAGTTAATATTTCCCATTCGATTCAGTCGGGGTTCGGAAAAAGAGAAATAATATATCGCCAGTCCGGCGAACAACACTCCTCCCGCAGCCAGCCCGCCAAGCAAGCCCCACCTGCGCGGCGCTTGCCGACCGAACTGTGGATAGGTGGACTCCTGGCCCTGCAACAGCAACCCCTTCAGGTTGATATTCTTCTCCAGAACGCTTTTCTCTTCCTCGAGTTTTTTTAACGTATTGAGAATGGTGCTCATGGTTCCATCAGCTTGGGAGTTGAGTAAATGTCCAACAGATTATATAGAAGCATGGTGCTTTCCGTAGAAAATTTACCGTCATCCTTGATATTGTTTTTGCGCTGAAATTTGCGCACGGCTTTATCGGTCTGTTCGCCATAGTGCGGGACTTCGCGACCGATAAAGAAACCCAGCAACCGCAGGTTTTTTTGCAACCAGATCACTTCCTTGCCCTCATATCCATTTACCAGCTTGCCATCGGGCAGGAACTCAAAATTTTTCCAGATAATAATCGCCTTGCGGGTCCATAACGGGTTGATGGTTTCAATCGGCATTTCGATTTTATCGACCGAACCGAAAACACCGCGATCCCCTTTCACCGAGATCAGGGCCAGGTATTTGGTTCCCTGGGAATTGGGAAGCGTCACTTCCAGAATGGCGGGATAATTGAGGTTGGTCAAGCGCTTGAAATTGCCATTCAATTCATATTGCGACAAGTCGAATTCCGTCTCCAGGTTTTCAAGCGCCCACTTGTCCACCATTTCGGCGCCGGACTGGTCAAAGCCCCAGGTTTCCAATATCCATTTTGCCGCTTCCAGCTTGCTTTCCTCCAGGGAAAGACTCGATAAATAAGTGACCAGCTTATCCGGCTGGGTGAGAACCAGGGAACCTGGCTTGGCCGTATTTTCAGGAGGCGGAACGGCTTCCAGTTTTTGCATGGCATCCAGTTTATCAATAGAAGATACCGATTCCACCGGCACAGCCCCCGCTTCCTTTTGTACCAGCTGACCGGGGTTGGAAAGGTCTATCGGATTTTCCTGAATCATTTTTGGAATATCCCGGCCTCTGTCCGGGTTGGTCTTCAAATCCGGCAGAGCAAAATCATGTATGATAAAAACCATCAAGGCCGCCACAGCAATGGATGGCAGAACAAATTTCCAGAAAATTTCCAGCGGCGAAGCCGTCGGTTTGAGGCCGCCAATATCCTTGGCCGCCATGCGAACAATTTTACAGGTGAGCTTCTTGGTATTCTGGGTATAGGCGATCAACAGCGACCGGTCCGCAAGGACGTTGATCATCCGCGGAATTCCCTTCGCATACCTGAAGATCAAATTGGTGCCGGAACGGGTCAACTGCACCTTGCCCTTGCCGAGCGCCACATTGAGCCGATGCTGGATATAACCGCGCGTTTCCTCCAGATTCAGGGGAAGCAGTTCCCACTGGATGGTGATGCGTTGCTTTAACTGCCTGAGGTCCTCCTGAGCCAGCACCTTGTCCAGTTCCGGTTGGCCGATGAGCACGATCTGAATCAGTTTTTCCGTTTCGGTTTCCAGATTGGAGAGGAGGCGCAACTGCTCCAAAACTGAGGGAAGGAGGTCCTGGGCTTCGTCGATGATGACCACCACCCGGTGTCCCTTTTTCCTTTCTTCAAGCAAAAAACGGTTCAGGACATCGGTGAGTTTTTTCTTGCTGGTGCTTTCCGCAGGCAATCCCAGTTCGGAGTTGATGGTCTGTAAAAGTTCGAGTTCGTCGATTCCCGGATTAAAAATGTAGGCGATGCTGAAGTCCGTGTGCAGTTCTCTCAAGAAACTCCTGCAGATCATGGTTTTCCCGGTTCCGACTTCACCGACAATTTTCAGGAATCCATTATTCTCCTGTATGCCATAAACCAGGTGGGCAAGTACTTCCTTGTGTTTGGGGCTTAAGTAAAGGTATTTGGGGTCCGGGGTCAGGTCGAAGGGTTTTTCCGACAAACCAAAATAATCTTCATAAACGTTCCCGGAATTTTTCTTGATATCCCCGGCAATTTCCCAATCGTTGAAGGGCGCTGTGTCCAAATGTGAGGAAGACGATAGGACGCTTTTGCCATTCCCTTGAATCGACAGGTCGTGTTCTCCCCGTTTTTTCTCGTTGGAGAGCGTGTCGTAGGCCTCCTGTAACAACGCGATCTTGCCTTTTAATGCGGCCTGGATTCTTGGCGAGCGCTTGGACCCGGCGGAGTCGAACCGGCTGATCAGTCTTTTGTAGGCGTGGTCAATTTCATGCTGGGACGCATCCGGATGGATGCCCAAAACCTGGTAGAAATTGCGCTGTTTGATCTCAATAATCATCGTATCTTTCAAACGGGTTCACCACCCCCTAAGGAGAATATACAGACGCTTCATCAGGAAAGTAATTACCAATCACATCCCACCGATCAAAGCCTGGTGAGCATGCTGTGCTATTATAGTTAAAATAGAATATTAGCCGGACAAAAAATAACAGTAAAGACGATTACTCGAAGAATCCCATGAAATGCCTGACTTGTAAAAAACCGGTCGAATCAAAAGAAAAAAATCCCTTTTTGCCATTTTGCTCGGAACGATGCAAACTGATTGACCTTGGAAACTGGCTGGATGAAAAATACGTGATCACCAGCTCTTCACCCCCCCCGCCTGAAAACCCGACCGAAGAGAATAACGGCTGACAGGTCAGGATTCAACCGGCTGAGGAGTGGAAACTTTCCTCAAGAGGACCTCCAGCAATTGCGAGTCGTATAAAAGTACCGCAAGGTCGGTCAAGCCATCCTGATTAAAATCTGCGCCCGTGAGCGCACGTGGACTTCTGCCCACCGGATAATTAAAATGCGGAAATAAAAAAGTCCCGTCTCCCTTACCTTCCAAAATGGAAATGGAGCCATCCCGCCGGTTGCACACCGCCAGATCGGGAACCCGGTCGCCGGTAAACTCACCGGGGAAAATATGCTCGGGTCCTTTTTCGCCGGCAAAATCACCCACCGCACGAAAAGAACCTTTGCCATCCCCAAGGTACAGAGTGACGCTATCCTGAAGGATGCTGGAAGTGATCAGGTCCAAGTAGCCGTCACCGTTCATATCGTGCTGGGTGATGAATGTGGATTGATGCCCGCCGGTAATGCGCTTGGGGTTTTCGAAGGTGCCGTCGCCCTTGCCGTAATACAGGCGAATGAAATTTACCTTGATGGCGTTGAAGGCAATGGCAATATCCAGATTCTTATCCTTATTGAAATCGCCCGTCACCAGATTGGCCGGGGTCCCGGAAGCTTTATAGACTTCCGCCAACTTGAACGTCCCGTCACCGACCCCTAAAAGGATGATCAATTTGTGAAACCGCAAGGTCACAGCAAGATCGATATTTTCATCGTTGTTGAAATCACCTGACACCACCGCGATCGGCAGTCTTCCGACTTTCACCTTGCCTTTTAGCTTGAACAGGCCGTCCTTCTGGCCCAGAATGATGGAGACTTCGCCATCGCCATAATTGCATAGAGCGATGTCCGCACTGCCATCGCCGTTAAAATCCGCAACGTCTATAGCGACGGGCTCACGGCCGGTGCTCATGGTCTGCGGATCTTTGAACTTGCCGTCACCCAGTCCTTCGAGGTAACTTAAGGTATCGTCCCCCGAATTGGCGACCAAAAGATCATGGTAGCCATCGTTGTTCATGTCATGCGCGTGCACGGCCGCTGGCTTTTTCCCCACCTTATAGGTCACAGGAAGGGCAAAAATATCCGGTGCCACAGCATTGGGGCCGCATCCTGAAATAAGACCGAGCAACGGGAGCCACACACAAATTCTTAAAGAGAACATCCAGCTTCCATATTCAAAATGAATTTTTTAAATTAAAATCTCGAAGACCCACAGCCTCTGTTTGGGAAATGGCCTCCCGTTTATACCCTATGCCCTCAGGGTTGTAAAGAACAACCCCTCATGCGATAGGGCTTGACAGAATACGTCTCGATGTTAAAATATTTCAATGGGTTATGAGACAATCGACGCGATTTGAACATGATTTTTCCAAAGATGATCATAAAATTAACCGGCCTTGTTCTCGCCACCGTTTTGCTCAGCAGTTGCCAGGGTTTTCTTTTTTCCGGCTCCCCATCGCCGACGGGTGGAGTGTATCATGTGGTCCAGTCGGGACAAACGCTGTACAGTATCGCCCAGGTCTACGAAATAAATGTCCAGACGTTGATACGAATCAACAAAATACGTGATGCGGCCAATGTCGCCGTCGGAAGCCGTTTGTGGATTCCCGGAGCCTTCCGGGTGCGCTACGTCCCCACCGACAATCCACAACAAACCGCCCAGCAGAAACCAGAGGCAAAAGCATCGGGGCAGAAACAACGGCCGCCGGTTAAAAATTTTTTACAATGGCCGGTCAAGGGAATTTTGACCTCCACCTTCGGAAAACGCGGCGGGCGAAACCACGACGGGATCGATATCGGCACCCCCAAGGGAACCCCCATAGTCGCCTCGGCAGACGGACAGGTGATTTTCAGCGACTGGGGTCCCACCGGCTACGGCCTGATGGTCATTATCAAACACAAAAATCACCTGACCACCGTTTATGCCCACAATTCAAAAAACTGGGTGCGTAAAAACACCTGGGTCACGCAAGGCCAGAAAATTGCCTCTGTTGGCAGCACCGGGCGTTCGACCGGCCCGCATCTGCATTTTGAGGTGCGCAACGACACCCACTCAAGAAACCCTTTGAAATACCTTCCTGCAAAAAGATAAACTTTTCTTTTTTTGGCAGACGTAGTAAAAACCATCACTCAACAAGGTCGAACCAAATCAACCGTGATCGAGGGTAAAAAATATGGAAATGTTGAAATCAGCAATCCGTGATATTCCTGACTTCCCCAAGGAAGGCATTATCTTCAAGGACATCACCCCCCTACTGGCGAATGGCAATACCTTTAAAAAAACCATCGACACCTTGAAAGACCGCTACGCGGGAAAACAGATCGACACCGTGGTGGGAATCGAAGCACGGGGATTTATTTTTGCCTCGGCGCTTGCCTATGCACTGGGCGCGGGAACGGTGCTGGTGCGCAAACCGGGGAAACTGCCCTACAAAACTTACAAGCAGGCTTACTCTCTTGAGTATGGAAACGACGCGGTGGAGATTCATCAGGATGCTTTTGAGCCGGGGCAGAGAATCGTCCTCATTGACGACGTGCTGGCCACAGGCGGCACCATCGCCGCTACGGCGAATCTGATCCAGTCCAATTTTCAGGTGGAGATTGTGGAGGCGGCGTTTCTCATCGAACTGGATTTTCTTAAAGGACGAGAAAAAATCAAAGACCTGCCGATCTATTCCATGATGCATTATTGAAAGAGATGACTAAACCCGTTTGACAGGGATTTCCTTGGCCAAGCTGTCAAGCAAGTCTTGGGTTTCTTCAATAAAATCGGGGGAGATCATCAGTTCGATCAGCCCTTTGGATTGATCGAGGGTTCGGACCACCGCAAAGTCTTCGTAGGCGTCAAAAATACTGACGATGTAGGCGATGTCCTCCTTGTTCACCTCCAACAGCCACTGGATAGAATCGGTATGCGTCATCACACTTCTGTCAATTTGCTACTAAGCAGTTCAGGTTCATTTTCGGGTTTACCGTTGCCTTTGTTTTTATGCGTGCGGAAACGCTGTTCCAGAAGCACCATCAAGAGAGTGATTGAGGAAGGGGTGACGCCGGAAATGCGGGCGGCCTGCCCCAGGGTCATCGGGCGGATTTCTTTTAATTTCTGTTCCACTTCACGGGACAAACCGGGAATGCCCTGGTAGTCAAAATCCGCAGGGATGGCGTAGTTTTCCAGCTTTTTCTGTTTTGTCACCATCTGCTGTTGGCGGGCGATGAAGCCTTCATACTTGACCTGAATTTCCACCTGTTCGCCCACCAGCCTTGGAAGGGACGCACCATTGAAAGCCTGGATGATCTGGCCATAGGTGATTTCCGGTCGCCTCAGCAATCCACCCAAAGTCGTGGGCCGCTTTAAATCGGTGATGCCCAAACCCGCCAGTCGTGATAAATCCACTTTACTGGGAACGACGTTGGTGACGGTCAGCCGCTCGATCTCGCGGGCCACGCTGGCGTATTTCTCTATGCACCCTTCATGCTCGTCACGGGATATCAAGCCCAGCTCAAAACCCCGGCGCATCAAACGGTCATCGGCATTGTCCTGCCTCAAAATCAGGCGGTATTCGGCTCGCGATGTGAACATGCGGTAGGGTTCCTGCGTCCCCTTGGTCACCAGGTCGTCGATCAACACACCGATATAGCTTTCCATGCGCGTCAGAACCATCGGCGCACGATTCTGCACTTTCAAGGCGGCGTTGATACCGGCGACGATGCCCTGGCCCGCCGCCTCCTCGTAACCTGACGTGCCGTTGATCTGGCCTGCATGATAAAGCCCATTCACCAACTTGGTCTCAAGCGTTGGGAACAACTGGGTCGGCGGCACGAAATCGTATTCCACCGCATAACCGGGACGGACGATTTCGGCTTGTTCCAGCCCCGGAATGGTGCGCACCACCTGCCACTGCACTTCCTCGGCTAAACTGGTCGAAATGCCGTTGGGATATATCCAGTCGGTATCCAGCCCTTCGGGTTCCAGAAAAATATTGTGCGAGTTTTTATCGGGAAACTTGACGATCTTGTCTTCGATGGAGGGACAGTAACGCGGTCCCACGCCGTCTATGACGCCGCTGTATAGCGGTGACAAGTGCAGGTTTTTTTGGATCACTTCAGCTGTCTTTTCGTTGGTGGCGGTAAGATAACAAGGAACCTGCTCACGGACGATCGATGGCGTAGAAAAAGAAAACGGCCTGGGGTCGGCGTCACCCGGTTGAATCGTGCACCGGCTGAAATCAATACTCCCGCTCAAGAGACGGGGCGGCGTGCCGGTTTTTAATCGTCCGACCTGAAAGCCGGCGGCCAGAAACGATTCGGAAAGCCTGGTGGATGGTTTTTCTCCCACCCGTCCGGCGGGATGACTTGTCATCCCCACATGCATCTTGCCGTTTAAAAACGTGCCGGTGGTGATGACCACGGCGCTGGCGCTGAATTCTATTCCTGAAACTGTCTTCACGCCCTTGACGGTGCGGTCATCGATCAACAGTTCATCGACTTCTTCTTCAAGGATCTCCAATCGGGCCTGATTTTCCAGCACCCGGCGCATTTCGTTTTTATAAAGATTCTTGTCGGCCTGCGCTCGATACCCCTGAACAGCGGGCCCCTTGGAAGCGTTCAATACCCGAAACTGGATGCCGGTCTTGTCGATGACCTTGGCCATTTCCCCGCCCAAAGCGTCGATTTCACGCACGATGTGACCTTTGCCCACGCCGCCGATGGCCGGGTTGCAGGGCATGAGGGCGACCTTGCTCTTATCGAGCGTGATCAGCAGGGTGGCGCACCCCATGCGTGCCGCCGCCAGGGCCGCCTCGCATCCGGCGTGTCCGCCGCCAATGACTATGACATCGTAATGATTCATGGATTTAAAATTGGCCAAATTGATTAATCAATAGAATCCAGCATGATACAGCAGGCCGCGCGGACCGGTAAATAAAAATTGCGGGGCAATGCCCATTAATCCGGAACTTGAAATCCCAATATCCGCCCCGGCCCAGGCTTTTTTAAAGCGCTTCTTAGCCGCGCGGGTGGTTTTTAAGCGGGATTTACACTTGGAATAAGGAGGCGGAATCGCCTCTGACGAGGAAGAAGCTATGAATTCATAATCCCGGCAGAGCAAATTCCCTGCCGGGAATTTTGTTTACTTAGGCACGACCTTGGTGGCTTGAGGACCTTTTTGCCCTTGCACAATGTCAAATTCGACCGCCTGCCCTTCTCTTAAAGTTTTAAAACCATCGCCCTGGATCTCGGAAAAATGAACGAAACAATCTTTGCCCTCTTCCGTTTCGATAAAACCAAAACCCTTACTTTCATTAAACCATTTTACCGTTCCCATAGTCATGCTTGAAACACTCCTCTTCAACAAGGGAATCGCTCTATTCATGTTATGGAATAAGGCCTTCCCATTTTTAAAAAAGAGCCCTGAGAGTTCCAGGACCATATCCTCCGGGGGCTAACTTGAGACAAAAAAAATGCCAACCCGAAGGATGGCTGAAACCGAATTTTAATTTTGTCTTGCCTGAATCACGATGTCTTTCTTTCCCCACTGCCGCAACATAGATCAACCCGCCGATTAGGGGACAATAATTCCATGAATTCCCCCAAGTTGTCAACTTTTTCTGCAATATACTTGTAGGAAAACCACTTACCTTGAGTGAGTTCTCGAGGAACCGGAAAAACTATTATTTTAAGGAGAATAAAAATTGATCCCAAAATATGCCCTTAGGAGAGTAGGACAGAGGCCGCGAGTGATCGTGACCTCATTTTTTTGAAACGGGTTTTTAGGGCATTTCTAAAAATAGACTAAATGTTCCTAATCGTTAATTTAAGGAGATGGCTTTGTTTTAGTGGGACAGGCGACCTACCCTTAAATTTAAGGATAGGTCGCCCGTGCCACCGATATAAGAAATCCTCGTGCCATGTTCGATTTCCCGTAATAAACTAATTTTTAGAGGTATCCTTTAATTTGAAATCCACGGGATCTAATATAGTCTTAGGGTTTCATTAACCTAGGGAAAAACGCCGTGTTCAAATCTGCAAAATTTCAGACTGTCATTTTATGCCTTTTCCTGATCGTTGCCGGGTGCGGTGGGGGCAATGAATCGCCGGACAGCTCGGCAATTTCAGGCGGAGCGACAAACCCCAGCTCACTGACTGAGAACGCCGTGAAAAAACAGGAAATCGGTGCCTTTGAGGAAGCAATCAAACTTTTGCATCAGGCCTTGCAAATCGATCCTCAATTCGTTCCCGCCTATTATCGCAAAGGGTTGGTTTATGAGGAGTGGGACCAAAGACCAGAAGCCATCCAGGCTTATAAAAAGGTGCTTGAACTAGAAACCTCTCACGCAGGAGCCCGACTGGGGCTGGGCTCGGTTTATTCCAAATTAAACAGGAATGACCTCGCCATTCTGGAATACCAGCAGGTCGCCGCCCTGCGGCCAAACGACCCGGAATTGCTTTTCAAAATCGCCCTGCAATACTGGTATATCCAAAAGCTTCCGGAAGCTGCGGATCATTACCGCAAGGTGATTGCAATCAATGCCGATCATATGCAGGCGCATCTGAACCTGGCCAGTGTCTATGAGAAAATGAAAGACTGGGAACACGCCATCGAAGAAATCGAAATTGCCCGGACACTGGGTAAGAAAAACAAGGATGAGCAGGCGATCGCCATTGCCGAGAGGAAACTGCACTTCATAAAAGGCAGAATGCATTTGACGGCTAAAGACATGAACCGAAAAACTCAGCCGCCGTTTGAATAATTTCTGCGCCACCAGTTAGAAAATAAAAACCTGCCCCCTTTTTTTCCATTCACTCCAATTGTCTACGGCCCGACTCTTTTCCCTGCTCCCCGCTCTTTTGCAGATCTCGTATATCAATGATACGGATCACCGGATTAGAAAACGCGAAGGTCTTGTACGCGGGTTTTATCTCAACATAGGGATAGGTGAATAACCGCATATATTTTTTGTGGGTTTCATAGACATCCTTATTCTGCCAGGACCATTGGGAGCCAATAAAAAAACGTTCATAACTGAAACTACTTACAGCCAGGTAGGCGACCCCGGATTTTCTGGCTTCGAAAATATCTATCTCCGTGAGATAGCGCGTTTTCCAGTCTTTGCCGAGTGTATAGCGTTCCCCCCATGTTTCCCCCTGGGCTGAGTCTATCCATTGTTGCGCCTGCAGGCGGGTGTCGTCGATCAAATGGGAATCCAGTTGCCAGGTGTCATAAAGGGGTACCAAAAAGACCGCACCCGCCAGCGCCCAGGGAACGCCATGCACCATCGCTTTCCTGGAATATTCCGGCATCCACTGGCTGATTTTAGAAATGGCTTTGCAGGCAAAATAGATCAGCGCCGGCACGATGGGAATCATGTAGCGCATGAAGTCGGGAAAGGTTTTCATCGGGCTGATCTCATGAACAAAATAAAAAACCATTGTGTAAATGAACAAAAGTTTATCGACCACCACCGCTTGCTTCCACCGCCAGGTCGTGACCGCCAATCCACAAAGAGCCAGAAACGTGACGACAAGGGACATTCCCGGAATGAGGCTGTTGACGAGGTGGAACCCGAACCAGTGTTGAAAAGGATAGACATTCAGTGTGTGCCCGCTCACCACGTGACTGACTTCATCCGTTAACCCGGAGAAGAAAATGCCTGCGTTTAGAAAAAGAGGGTAGTTCACCAGCAGGAATACCGAGGCCATGACCGCCAGGCCGATGCGGAATTGCTTATAAAACCAGGTGCGATCTAAGTCGGGAAGCACTCTCGGAAATAAAAAATAAATTGGAATCAGCAATACCCCCTTGTATTGGGCGGACAAAGCCAGCCCCGTCGCCAGCCCCCATAGTAGAGTTGCAGCGGTTGTCCGTTCCCTTAACAGTTTCAGAAAACAAATGAGGGATAAAAAACTGCAGGCGGTAAAAATAATATCTTCTTTAAAATAGTGGGCATGAATGACCAGAATGGGTGACACCGCCACCGCCAAGGTTACAAGCAGGGCATAGTCTTTATCAAGACCCCGTCGGCTGAGCGCATAAATCAGCAAAACGATGAGCACACCCAATGATGCGGAGATCATTCGGCAAAGGATTAAGAGTCGATTGGAATCCTTGAGACCCACAACTTTGTTAATCACTCTCGCCGTCTGCAACATTAAGATGGGATGGCGGAAATCCTGCTGATCGGAAAGGACAAATTGAATCTTCTTCGCCTCATCTGCGTGATAAAAATCCGGAAAATTTATATTGTAAGTATTCAGAAAAGCCGACAACCCTAAAATCAACAGGAGCGCCAATGCGTGGAATTTGGAATCTGAAAATAATCTATTTAATGGATGCATCTATCCTCATCAGAGACGCCCTATTGAATGAATTCAAATAGCACCATAATACTCGGCGGCGAGAATTTTTTGAAATGAAATTCTAAAATTTCCACAAACCCTTTTCTAACCCGCCTTGGGAATATGTTACGTTAATCGAGATGGATAAAAGAACCCGTATCAGATAAGGAGTGATTCCCATGTCTATTCGCTGTTATGCGGCAAAGAATCCGAAAGAACGGCTGGAAACCTTCCAATACGAACCCAAACCCCTCGAGCGCCATGAAGTCGCGGTGAAGATTTCCCATTGCGGAATCTGCCACAGCGACATTCATCTGCTCGACAACGATTGGGGCATTACCAACTACCCGTTTGTACCTGGGCACGAAATCGTCGGAACCATCCAGGCCCTGGGAGCCGATGTGCAGGGGCTGAGTCAAGGAGAGAGAGTGGGCATCGGCTGGCAGAGGTCGGCCTGCCTGCGATGTGAATACTGCGTGCGCGGGCTCGAAAACCTGTGCCCGCAAATCAAGGATACCTGCGTTTTCAACCATGGCGGGTTTGCCGAATTCATCCATATAGACGGCAGGTTCGCTTTCCCTTTACCGGAGGCGCTGGATTCCGAAACCACCGCTCCCCTTTTGTGCGGTGGCGTGACGGTCTATTCCGCTTTGAACCATTACGGGGTGCGTCCGTCCATGAAGGTGGGCGTGATAGGAATCGGCGGACTGGGCCATCTGGCTCTGCAATTCGCCAATGCCATGGGGTGCGAGGTCACCGCCTTTTCCTCGACGCCGCAAAAGCAAGCCGAAGCCCGAGGGTTGGGAGCGCATCATTTCGTATTCGACGGTGATTCTCAAACCCTGGAAAAAGTAGCATCCACTCAGGACTTTATTCTTTCCACAGTTTCTGCCGACCTTAATTGGGAAAGCTATGTCGATGCCCTGCGGCCCGGCGGCAAGCTCTGTTTCGTGGGAGTGCCCAAGGAACCCATTAAAATTTCCGCCTTCAGCCTCATCGTGGGACAAAACTCCATTTGCGGAAACCCCATCGGCAGTCGAACGGATATTCGGGAAATGCTGGATTTCGCCGCCCTTCATAATATCAAAGCCTGCACGGAAGCCATGCCCATGTCTGAAGTCAATGCAGGACTCGACAGGGTGCGGGACAATCAGGTGCGTTACCGGGTGGTTCTCACAAATTGACCGGGAGGAGGACAGAACTTTTAACCGGGAAAGTTATTTTCCCATAAGTTCGACATCAATCGGGCGAGAGTCAATTGAGCAAACGAAACTTAATCTGTATTTTTTTAGTGACCGCGACGTTCGTCGTCTACTTGCAGATACTCGACCACGAGTTTCTCAACTATGATGACAATCAGTATGTGACAGAGAACCCGCAGGTGCAAACGGACTTCACCCGTGAAAGCATCTTTTGGGCCTTCACCGCCTCATACGCTTCCAACTGGCATCCGGTCACCTGGTTGTCGCACATGCTCGACTACCAGCTCTATGGGTTGAACCCCCGAGGGCATCACCTGACCAACCTGCTACTGCACACAGCCAACGCATTGCTGCTGTTTTTGGTTCTTGTTCGAATGACGGGTGCCGTTTGGCAGAGCGGTTTTGTCGCCGCGATGTTCACCCTCCATCCCTTGAATGTCGAGTCCGTAGCCTGGGTTGCGGAACGTAAAAATGTTCTCAGCACCCTTTTCTGGTTATTGACTTTATGGGCTTATATTCGCTACACAGAAAAATCCGGCATTAAAAGATACAGCCTGATTATTTTATTTTTTGCCCTGGGTCTCATGTCAAAACCCATGCTGGTCACCTTGCCGTTTGTCCTTCTTTTGATGGACTATTGGCCTTTGGGGCGATGGAGGCTGCAAGAGACAACAGCGACTCTCCCGGCCACGCAAACATCGAATGGGAACCAGAGATCGGGGGTTTTGCAATTGATCGGGGAGAAAATTCCGCTTCTCTTACTTGTCGTCGGTTCCTGTCTCACAACGATAAAGTTTCAGGAAAGTGGCGGCGCATTGGAATCGTTGCATTACAATTCGCTGTCATCACGGATCACGAACGCCCTGGTGTCCTACCTGGAATATATTAAACACATGTTATGTCCCAGGGAACTTGCAGTTTTCTATCCGCATCCGTTAGATGCCCTGCCAGTCTGGAAGGGGGTATTGTGCGGGATAGCGCTGGTGGGCATTACAATCTGGGTCGTGAGGCAAGTCTGCCAAGCGCCCTATCTTGCCGTTGGGTGGTTTTGGTATCTGGGAACTCTTATGCCAGTGATCGGACTGGTTCAGGTTGGGGAACAGGCGATGGCGGACCGCTACACTTATATTCCGCTCATCGGACTGTTCATCGCTGTTGCGTGGGGTTTGCCGGAGCTTTTGGCAAACTGGCGTTACAGAAACAGAGCCCTGTTCATTTCTACAGCCCTGTTAATTCCCGTTTTAATGACATTGACATGGCAACAAACGAGCCACTGGAAAAACAGCATCACCTTATTCAAACGTGCCGTTGCTGTGACGGACACGAAATACCCCGGCTTTGTCGTTGTCCATAACAATCTGGGAATCGCTCTCAGTCAGGAAAAGCAATTTCAAGAGGCCATTGCCAATTTTAGAGAAGCGATAAGGCTTCAACCCAACTATGCCGAAGCTCATAACAATCTTGCAAGCACTCTCGGCGATCAACGAAAATTCATAGAAGCCCTCGCGCATTTTCAGGAAGCATTGAGGCTCAAACCCAACTATGCCGAAGCTCATAACAACCTTGGAAATACGTTGAGTGCGATGATGAATTTTGAAAAGGCGGTGGCTCATTACAAGGAGGCGATCCGCATTCAACCCGACTATTCGGAAGCACATTTCAATCTTGGGAACACGTTAGGCAAGCAGAAGGAGTTTGAAAAAGCCATTGCTCACTATAAAGAAGCCATAAAACTTCAGCCGAAATTTTCCAGGGCCCATAACAATCTTGGCAGCACTCTCTTCCAGCAGGGGAAATTTACCGAGTCCATTTCGCATTTTGAAACCGCGATCGCCCTGGACCCCGGCTACGTTGAAGCCCATAACAATCTTGGCAGTGCTCTCGGCCAGCAAGGACAATTTGAAGAAGCACGCGCGCATTTCGACATGGCACTGGAGCTGGACCCTGGCTACAGTAACGCACATAAAAATCTCGCTGCGGTGCTATCTATTTTGGCAAAATCTAAAAACCCATCAGAGATTTCAAAGTAGATGTATTTTCGCGAACTATGACCCTATGAATACAAAGCCAAAACTCCTGAACAAAGAACTGCTGTTGTATCTTCTCGCAGGTATCGTGTTCTTTATTGTTTGTTTCATACGTCTGCGTTTCCTTGATGTTCCGCTGGAACGCGACGAAGGGGAATATGCCTATATGGGACAATTGCTGCTTCAGGGAAGTTTGCCTTACACGGAAGCCTACAGCATGAAGTTTCCCGGCATCCATTTTGTGTACGCCCTGATATTAGGAATTTTCGGGCAAACCCACGCCGCCATCCATTTCGCCCTGCTCATCACCAACCTCGCCACCTCCCTTTTGCTATTTTTGATCGGCAGGCGTTTGTTTGATGCCCCTGTCGGCATTGTCGCGGGGGCCTGTTTTCTGATTTTGACTTTGAGTCCGTCTGTCAAAGGGTTTTGGGCCAACACGGAACACTTTCTTCTACTCCCCGCCTTGGGCGGCCTGCTACTCCTGGGGATTGCGCTGGAGGAGGAAAACAAAAAACAATTGTTCACAAGCGGATTTTTGCTGGGGTGTGCGCTTCTCATCAAACAACACGGGAGCTTTTTTTTCCTGTTCGGATGCGTTGTTGTTGCCGGGGTGTATTTTAATAAACGGCCCACACGCTGGAAGGAACTTTTAATTGCAATCGGATTATTTGTAACCGGCGGGCTGATGCCATTTATGGTTACGGTTTTACTTTATTTCGTCACCGGCAACCTGGGTGCGTTCTGGTTCTGGACATTTGAATATGCATTTGAATATGCATCCATGCTTTCACTGAACCAGGGCATGGCCGCATTTCAATATGTGTTTATGCGAATTTTCCAGCCCAACTTCCCGATTCTATTATTATCATTGCTGGGGGTCGCATCGGTTGTCTGGAATAAAGAGATCCGATCCAAATGGTTTTTTGTTTGTGGTTTTTTGCTGTTCTCGTTTTTTGCCATCACCCCTGGTTTCTATTTCAGATCGCACTACTTTATCTTATTGATGCCGGCTCTTGCGCTGTTTGCGGGGGTGGGTGTTCGTTCAGTTTGGAGCAGGCATTCATCCTGGAGGACAGTGTTGTCACTTGGCATCGCAATAATTTCCCTTGGGGTTCCCTTTTTCAATCAGCAGGAAATTTTCTTCAAGCTGTCACCGGTTGAAGCCAGCCATACCATCTATAATGGGAACCCGTTTCCAGAATCCATTGAAGTGGCCAATTTCATCAATCAAAAAGCAGGTCCAAATGACGAGATCGCTATTTTAGGATCGGAACCGCAAATCTACTTTTACGCCAGGAGAAAGTCTGCCACGGGATATCTCTATATGTATCCCTTGATGGAGAAGCACGGCCAGGCCCACCTCATGCAGGAAAAGATGATCCGGAAAATAGAAAATTCCCAACCAAAATTCATAGTGCTTGTAGATGCGGCATTATCGTGGCTGATGCGGCCTGACTCCAGTCAATTGCTGACCCGCTGGTATCCGAAATATTTAGGAGAAAGATATCAACTTTCGGGAGTCGTCATGATTCCTTACAACAATCCTCGTGCCAAATCCAGGCTTCTGATTTTTGAGAGAAAAATATAAGAAATGAATTCGCCCCTCCCCTTGCGGGGAACGGAAAAGTATCGCCGATCCAATGATTATGGATGAAGCGGGGTTTAATCTGGATTATCGCGGTCTTACTGTAGCGAAGACTTTCTCTTTTGTTAGAAAGCGATTTACAAATTGCAACCGTCACGCGGTGGCCTGATTCGTCAATAACAACCACCCTCTTGCCAGCAGAATCTTCGGATGAAGTGCTTCACGGATAGCCGCCCCAGTTCATGCTACTTATCAACCGGGAACGGGAACTTTATATTTTAGCCAGAACCGTTTTCAATTTTTTAGCGGCGTCTTCATAGGCATGTTTCTCTCCATCTGCAAATTCTAACTTATAATTCTCACATTTTGAGGATGCAAATTTCCTGCGTTTTTCTGCCTCTTCAGCCAATTGCGTGAAATTGTCAATTAATTCTTGCACTACTTTTGAGGATTCTGTCAATTTTTACCGCCTTCCATATAAAGGTTGAGAAATGTGGGTGAATGTATCTCTTGGATTTTCACCTTAATGGTTCGCTTTTGTCTGACACCGAACAGTCAATAATTCTTCAGCCCATCGAATTGATGGCAATCAGCCGCGGCGCGCATCCTTGTCGAGAAATCGAAATTGCTGAAAGACTTACCGGAAAAATGGAATGATGCATTCGTCTATTCAATTTTCAGGTTTGCCATAAAGATTTTGCACGGCGATTGGCCGCTTTCCGTTTTTTCTTGGCCTCCTTAATCTTCAGCTTTTTCATGACGGAAGGCTTCATAAAAAACCGCCTGCGTTTAAGTTCTTTGAATAAACCTTCCTTGATGAGTTGGCGTTTTAAAACTTTTAACGCCTTCTCGACCTGATTTTGGTAAACGGTTACTTGAAGAATAAGACCCCCAGAATTAAAGTTTATAGTGTTCCAGCTTTGGGCTGGATTTTATCAGGTTTTGCTGCTGGCTTCCCCGTTCTTTTGTTTTTCAGGAAAAGATAGGGAGATTCCAATTGTTTGTTCGAGCGGATGTTCAACTGTTTTACCGAGATCACTTTTTTCAAATTCCCGGAACTGTCGTACACCTTAACTTCATGCATAAAATTACCTCGCTTTAACCTCTCTGTTCCCTGACGTAATTTGCAAAAAAAAGCCACCCCAAAAAGGAGTGGCGGAAATATATATTCCTTTACGATTTTTTGATGTCTTGCCTCGAGTGAACTCCCTGGAGCGAGATGTACTACAGGCTATCATGCATGGCTAAAGTTACAAACAAATTTTATAGTATTATTTTTAAATGCTGCTAAAATTGACCATGAAGCACAAAAAAAACAACCTAGTAGGCGTGTTCAGCAAATTATAATTTCCTGCTTAAAAATAAAGCTAGGACTTTTTTAGGATTCATGCTATCTTTACCTCGTGAAAAAGGGTTGTTAAGTTGCAGTGTAAGTTGATTCCTTCTAGTTTCACGCCTAGATTAAATCGACAAAAAATTTGGTCTCATGGACCAAAGAAAGTTTGGTTTTTTCTCCATGTGGTTCTCTAAAAGTCCTTGCATCAATCCAACCCAATTTAAAAAAAGGGAGAGTATTATCCAGAGTTTCTGGAAGTGCATTCCCGCTCAATTGTAGGAGAGTATTTATTATGGCAGTAGGAACAGTAAAATGGTTTAACGAGAGCAAGGGTTATGGATTCATTGAGTCCGAGAGCGGCAAAGATCTTTTTGTTCATTTCTCGGAGATTCAGGGAGACGGTTTTAAGACTCTCGCAGAGGGTCAGGCTGTTGAGTTTGAGGAAGGAATGGGCCAGAAAGGTCCTCAAGCCACTAAAGTAAAAGCTAAATAAGAACCTTCAGACATCGATCCCGCAGAATTTTGATTCTGTAGGAGTCTTCTAAGTTCCATATTTATGTAAAAGGGCTTAGCCAGAAGGCTAGGCCCTTTTTCTTTGCCTTAACAAACAAAAGCTACAGCCCGCTCACCTTCCAAAGCTGCGATTAATACACCTTAAAACAGACCCTGAATCATTAAATACAAAACCAAGAGAATTAAACCGTGGATATAATTATTTATCACAATCCCAGCTGCTCCAAATCCCGCCAGACTCTGGAATTGCTGAAAAAACACAGCATCACGCCGACTATCATCGAATATCTCAAAACCCCACCCCCTGTAGAAAAACTTAAAGAGATTCTTGCCCAACTTGGATTTAGCCCTCGTGACCTGATGCGCAAGAAAGAAGCCATCTATGCCGAATGTGAACTCGATAACCCGGCTTTATCCGATGACGACCTGATCGAATTCATGATCAAGCACCCCATTCTGATCGAACGGCCCCTCGTGCTTGCCAACGGCAAAGCCGCTATCGGTCGACCTCCTGAACAGGTGTTGGAAATTCTTTAACTGTGATATTGAGGAGAAGAGATTACGAAAGTATTTTGCTCACGATGAATAGCGCAACAACTACGATGCCTGCCGCAAACACCTTCTGAAGCAGGGAACCGGATATCCGTTTGGACACCAGGTGACTGAGAACCAAACCCAGTATCCCTCCGAACACAAACAAACCAGTCACTTCCAGTGATATTTCCCGGCCAGCCAGGAAATGAGATGATACCCCGGAAATACTGATCAACACGATTACGAATAGCGAAGTTCCAACAGCGCGATGAATCGGCATGCCACTAAACATTACAAGCGCCGGCACGATCACAATTCCACCGCCTACGCCGAACATGCCTGCCAGGAAACCGGTCGCCAGCCCTGCAAGCAGAAGAAGCAGGGCGCATCGAGACGTGAATTTCAGTTTGCCACTTTCCTCACGCTGGCATGTTGAGGGATTGAGTTGGGAATCATTCTTTATCTCCCTGGATGATTCACGCCACATTCTCCAGGCGAGAAACAGCATCAATACTGTAAACAACGTTAATAAAATAGCTTCAGAAATTTTTCCCGCCAGCCAGATGCCAACGGGAACTCCGATCATCCCGGCGATGGCAAATAAAATACCCGTTCCAAACTCTACTTCCCCAGCTCTTATTCGCTGTACCAGGCCAATCAACGCCGTTGCCCCAACCACTGCTAGAGATATCCCAAAAGCCTCGCGTGGCTCTATCGACAGACCGTAAACCAAAAGCGGAACGGCCAATAAAGAACCACCACCGCCTGTCAGACCGAGGGAAAAACCCACGAACGAACCAAATAAAATGCTGAGTGCGTAATACATTGGTCAACCTTGAACCTTCTTGGCTGCTATTGTACTGGACCGTTTTGCTGCGACCCAGGCTTGATAACCGCCCACCAGATCAAAAACGTTGCTCCGTCCTTCCTTTTCCAGCAGGCTTGCGGCAATCATGGACCGGTAACCACCCTGACAATGAACAATCACATGGCCGGACGCGGGCACTTCTGCGATACGATCCGCCAAATGATTGAGAGGAATGTTAATACTGCCTTCGATATGCCCGCCGTTCCATTCGTTCTCATTGCGAATATCGAGAATCGTGGTTTGGCCTTCCAGCTCATCTATGGCGGCGACCGGGATTTGTTGAGTGAGTGAAATCAGATCGCCCCGGTCCTTCAGGGATTCCATTCCATCCTTGAGATAGCCTTTGACATTATGAAAACCAATTCGGCCCAGACGCATCACGGCTTCCTCAGCCCGATTGGGCTCAGCGACGATAACAACAGGAACATCCTTATTCAACAAAGTACCGGCCCAGGTGGCGAACCGTCCGTCGATGCCAATGTTAATGGCTCCGTGAAGATGCGCCCTGGCAAAGTCCGCCACCATGCGAATATCAACAATCTGGGCTCCGGATTTTTGTAGAGAAAGAACCGTATCCAGATCAAGCGCTTGCATTGATTCCTGCATCGATGCGTCCAGGTTCGGACGCTCCTGCCGGTTCAGATTGGCGTCATACCCGAAGTAAGCCGGGGCCTCCGGTTGATCTGCTGAGATCATTTTAATGAAATCTTCCCGGGTCATGGGTTGCAGGGCGTAATTATGCAGTCTCTGTTCCCCGAGGGTTGATACCGCTTCGTCACTCAATGCCTTACCGCACATCGACCCTGCCCCGTGGGCCGGATAGACGAGGGTTTTATCTGGCAATTTCAGAATTTTGTTCTGCAAAGAGTCGTAGAGCATTTCCGCTAATTCATGAGCAGATACGCCAATGGAGGCAAACAGATCCGGACGCCCCACATCTCCCAGGAACAACGTGTCACCCGTAAAAATGGCATGGGGATTCCTGGGGTCTGTGGCTTTGTCAAAAGCGAGTAACGTGATTCCTTCTGGCGTGTGACCAGGTGTTTCCATCGCTTCCAGTCGAACGTCACCGAGTTCAATGACACTGCCGTCGCCAAGCGGTTCAAAGTCAAACTCGGCGCTGGCACGAGCTCCAAGGTAAATACGGGCGCCCACTTTGTCCCGAAGCTCGATATGTCCGGCAATAAAATCCGCGTGAAAATGGGTCAGAACCACGTGCTTTATTTCAAATCCATGCTGACGAGCGTCCTCGACGTAAATGTCGATATCTCGCCTGGGGTCGATCACCACAGCCACTTTGGTCTTTTCATCGGCCACCATATAAGATGCGTGGGATAAACATTCCAGGTAATAGCGTTGAAGAAACATTGTTTTGCTCCTTTTTATTTTCTCATTCATTCTGAGATTTTTTACTAATTCCATCAGCTCAGTCCGAGCATTGGCCGTTTTCACATTCCGGTGAAACTTGATTCCAAGGCATTTTCGCCAGCATCATTCCCATGGCGCAACTATCGGTGATTCCCGCAAATACAAGTCCTGCTCCCACAATGGCTGAAATACCAGTGAAAGCCGGATGAAAGATCCAGCCGAACATCACACCTGTGAGCACAAGAATTCCGGCAGTTATTCGGACTTGTCGTTCGAGTGATAAAACCTTTTCACCACGAACTACGGGCAATCCGGCCTCTTGCCAAGCCTGTGTACCTCCTTCGACGGTTACTACTTTAGAATGACCCATAGCATAAAACATCTCACACGCCTTTTGCGCACGGTTCCCTGATTGACAAATGATGTAGAGCGGAGTTTCTCGGGAACCGTTTCTGGACTCCATAATCATGTGTGGATCAAGCGAATCGAGCGGCACATTTCGAGCAAACTTTGCATGGCACTCACGATACTCTGCCGGTGAGCGAACATCAATCAGCTCTAAAGGCTGGCCACTTTTTCTCAATTTCTCGAACTTTTGAGGAGTGATCGTTGAAATATTTTTATTCACTGTATTCTCCATTATATCGTTATATCTTTATATCTAAATTTTACGATGCATTAAGCAAAAAGAAGCCTACCCAAACTGATTCTCAATGCAGTTCATGATGCTTTCTAAATGCGGTTCTGCGATCTCGTAATAGTTTCGCCTTCCATCCCGTTGACTTGAAAGCAAACCACAACGCTGCATCAATCGAAGGTGCTCAGACGCCATATGACTTGGGATATTGCAAGCATCGGCCAGCTCACCAACCGTGTAACGGCCTTGGAGTAACATCTGCACCATCCGCAACCGGTGGGGGTGAGCAAGCGTCTTGAGACACTCTGCCGCTTGCCCCAGAACTGCAAGATCAATGAGTTTTGTTTTTTTGTTTGTCTTCACAGTAGGCACTCTCACTTTCTTTTAATACAATTAAATCGTAACATAACGATATGTCAACAAAAAGAGGCGCACTTAATCTGGAAACTCTAAAAATTAGCATTTTAGAAAAATGGATTGAAAAAAGGTAAGGTGAGGAGTTTAGATGATACCTTTATCTATGATTTGAAGTAGCCCGATTGTAATCGTGCTCTGAAATTCTATTTGATTTCTTTTATCCTTCCTGCAAATCCCAAGTCAATCTTTTGAATGTGGTTTCTCTTCCTGCAACCGGTCCAAAAGTTGGTTGAAACTTTGGCTCAGGGTACCCAATTCATTTTGAGAAGTAACTGGCAGGCGTTTCCCCTTAAAATTTCCATGCGCGAGTTCATCTGCCAACTTACAAATCTCCAGGAGGGGCTCGCTGATCGAACGAGAGATGTTTGCGCACAATACGCCGCTGATCAGTGCCGCCGTAATAAATAATGCCACCAAAAGAACGATCAGGAAATGAGTTCTGGTGGAAATTTCTTCAACATCATTTTCCAGTAATCGTTCCTGAACCGCAGTCATATCATTCAAGAGTTCTTTAATTCGGAATGCGATGGGTGCGGCCTGGGTACTCACCAAATGATTGGCCAGGTTCCACTCCTCTCCAGATCGGATACGGATAATATCTGCCAATAAAGGGCCCAGTTGACTGAGGGAAATTTGCAGTTTTTTAAAAATCTCTTATCTGCTCTTTGGTCAGGGTTTGTTCATTCTTCTGTAACGTCTCCATCTGTTCCACATTTTTTTTCCAATTTTCCTGGGATTCCCTTTTGAATTCCTGTTTTCCTGACAATAAAAATTCATCGGCTCTTTCCAAAGCCAGACTGGTTGTAGTTTCGATATTGGCGAGTATTTCTACCAGCCGTTTGCGTTGGGGGGTCGTTTGGACTTTCATTTCCAACGCGATCATATCAGAGACTAGCGCCACTATGGATTTTTCCAGGGGCTCAGCGGTCTCGAACAGGATTTTCCGTGCAGGGAAATTTTCCGGAGTTTGGGCAATGTCTTCAGTTTTCTGTTGGACCGTTATAAAGTTATTGATTTCTTCTTCGATAGATTTCAAACGAGTTTTATTTTCTAGATCTGTCCAGTTAGGAGCAAGCCCATGCATCGCCTTTAAAGATGGATTGATCTGCTCTTCCCACGCAATGGTTCGTTCTTCTTTGAACTTTGGATCACCTAGAAGAATCCAGCCACGCAGAGAAGCCAGCGAATGGTTGATACCATTTAACATCATAAGACTGGCGTGAGCCGTGGGAGTTCGAAGGTCGACAACCCTCTTAGTGGTTATCTCCATGGTTCTCACTTGTTAAATGGTGAGCAAAACCACTCCCATTAGAATTAAGGTGATGACACCAAAACCCAAACCTACTTTTTTCCCTATTGTGATATCTCTAAAGTTTAGCATCTCAACTCCCTAAAATAACTGCCCTGAAAACCACCAAACCCAATCTCCCGTCAAACCCTTCGCAGAAGCGAAATGCAGAGAAAAGGACATTTTATACTAACATAGTAAAACTTAAAGTCTGTTCAGGAACGATTACTGGAAAAGATGTTGAAGAAATTTCCACCAGAACTCATTTCCTGATCGTTCTCTTGGTCGCATTGTTCTATTCGGTCGCACTGATCAGCGGCGTAATGTGCGCAAACATCTCTCGTTCGATCAGCGAGCCCCTCCTGGAGATTTGAAAGTTGGCAAGCGACTTGTAGCAAAAAAATAAAAGGGACCTTTGGGAATCACGACATCATATCTTTAGCATTTACTTTCCAAAAATTAGAATCACTCATCGATGGATGTCTTTTTGGCTCGCACTGACAACTCAAGACCGTTTTCCTTGAATTTCTTTTTCCATTCGTCAATCTTAGACATGACCCTACGGTCAACGAGTTGCGTTTCGGTAATATCCAGGGTGACCCGCTTCCCATCTTCAAAGAAACGTTGAAGTTGTTTTCGTAGAGGAATCCACGAACTAAAAACTATGGGGCCTCGTAAAAAAACCGTGATTGACTGATCCCTTTCAGGAATGATCTTGGCATTCAATCTAAAGATGGAGCCCCCACGAATAAAATGGATGATAACCCTGACTCCAATCCCAATTGCTAATCCCTTCAAAAGATCCGTAGCAAGTACACCGAAAATGGTCGATATAAAAATAATAAACTGGTCTTTTCCCTCACGATATATAGATATAAACTCATGAGGAGAGGCCAGGCGAAATCCTGTGATGACCAATAACGCTGCCAATGCAGCTAGGGGGATTTGATTAATGATTCCTGGGATCAAGGCAACGCAGATGAGCAAAAACATCCCGTGGTAAAAATTGGCAAACCGGGTTTTGGCTCCATTGTCAATATTGGCTTTACTTCGAACAATTTCAGAAATCATTGGCAATCCACCAATGAAAGCCGACAGGGTATTAGCTGTACCGGTGGCTAACAGGTCTCTATCCAGATTTGTTTTTCGACCCCACGGATCGATCTCATCAATAGCCTTTGCACTTAAAATGCCTTCCAAACTTCCAATGATCGCAAATAAAACCGTGTATTTAATTCCTGTCTCCGTGGTTACTCCAGAAAAATCCGGAAAGGCCATGGCATTCAGTAAATTAACTGGAACATTGACTAAAAAACTTGGACCTAATTCGTAAATTTGGTTATTGAACGTATAAGACCCCTCCAGGCCAATTCCCAAAAATATTCCCATTGGAACAATTATCAATAACATCATCATGGGTGCAGGAATAATTTTCAATTTGGGATTTGTTATATAGTTATAACCGACCACAAGGGCAAGACCCATAATTCCAATAAACCCAACTTTGGGATTCATGTTTAATATAAAGGAAGGAATACCAGCGAGTAATTCTAAAGGAGGGCCTTGTGGATTCAACCCCATCAATACAGGAAATTGTTTTGCGATAATGATAATTCCAATGGAGGCCAGTAAACCGTGAATCGCCGCCTTAGGGAAAAGCTTTACAAGGATTCCTACGCGAAAAAACCCCATTATAATTTGATATACCCCCGCCACAACCCCAACACCTAGTGCCAAGCGATACGCCTGATAGTCCTGCACAGGGTCCACCCCTCCCGTATAACCAAAATCCCTTACGCAACCCAATGCAATAACAATCAAACCGGCAGCAGGTCCTTTAATCGTAAGCTCTGAATTGCTAAGGAAGGTGGCAACTAATCCGCCAATAATGGCAGTAAAGATGCCAGACACCGCGGGATATCCTGAAGCCAGAGAAATTCCCAAGCACAGCGGCAGTGCAATAAGAAAAACTAAAAAGCCAGAAAGGATATCGCTTTTGGCATGGGTTTTAAACCCATGAAGATTCCCCTTGGGAATTTCAGTAGCGTCGGAGGACATACTCATGGATATTGTTTCCTTTATTGTATGTTTTAAAACTAATCCGCACTGGAAACACTCCCAGTTTGATGATTGTGGCCTAAAAAATGTGAGAAGTTAAGAGGCTTTTTTATTATTTTTCCTTTGAAAAAAATTAGTCGAGGAAAATTGTTATTGTTTGAAGACGTACACGGCCATCTTTGATTCTCTCTTTTTGGGAAGTTAAACCCCAATCGGTGATAGGAACTCCTTTATTGTTAAGAACCGCACCAGCTTGCACAGACCAAAGACAACCAACAGCGCCCCGGCGATGAAGAAAATCGTAATGATGACGCCAAAGCCCTTTTCCAGACTTCCTGTACTTTCGATGGCGGTGAGGATCACCAGGCTGGACACCACCGTCATCGGTCCCGTAGGACCACTGATTTGTGTGCGGGTACCACCAAAGATCGCTGCGAAAATACCCAGTCCAATGGCGCCATAGAGACCCGCAATGGCACCCATTCCGGATTGCACCCCAAAGGCCAGAGCCAGAGGAAGCGCCACAATTCCGGCAGTGACGCCGCCAAAAAGATCACCTCTTAAATTCGATGTATCGTAAGGAATCCATCTCACTAGACGCACCTTTTCATAAACCTATGGACCAGGGCAAATTGCCTTAAAAATTTGTCATCCAGGCTTGAATAAACAAATCACTGGTTATTATTTTCTGTGTGATCTTAATTCTTCTTATCTCAAGTTACGCACAAAAAAAGAATTGTTTTATATTTCCAAAGTGACAATAAAATAGTATTCTAAAATTAGAATAATATAAATTTGATATTATAAAACAAAGAGTTTGTTTTTTCAAAACGTAAAGAGGGATTAAAAATATGACTTGGCTGAACTATCACCACCTCTATTACTTTTGGATTACCGCAAAAGAAGGAAGTATCAGTAGCGCATCGAGGATGCTGAGAGTCGGACAACCGACTATCAGCACCTCAATCAAAAATTTAGAAGAGTCTTTAAATCAAAGCCTGTTTAACCGAAAGGGGCGAGGTCTTCACCTTACGGAAGCTGGAAAGGTTGTTTTGGATTATGCCAATCAAATATTCTCCCTGGGCAACGAACTTGTGGAGGTGATAGCGGATAAAACTTTTTCTAAACGAACTCACGTTCACTTTGGGGCTCTGGATAGCGTGCCTAAAAGTCTCGTTCAATCACTGATCCACTCTGCGCAAAAAATTGCACCCTGCACAATTACCGTTCTCGAAGGAGGAGGAGGAGATTATCTATTCAAAGAACTTCAAGCGCATCGAATCGATCTGGTTATCTCAAATTTTCCACCCACCATTGGCGACTCAAAACAATATTTCTCCCGGCTTTTAGCAAAAATTCCTATTACAGTTTTTTCAACAAAAAAATATCAGCCCTTGAAACGGAATTTCCCAGCATCACTCCAGGACCAGCCGTTCATCATGCCATCACTCCATAGCAAACTTCGCCATGATCTGAACCACTTTTTTCAAATCAATAAGGTTACCATCGATGTGATCATCGAAACTCAGGATACCAGCATTCAAAAAATACTTGGAATCGAGGGAATGGGTTTGGTTCCCTTGCCGGATTTTGCCGGCAAGGAACTTGTCAAAGAGGGTAAACTCATTAAAATTGGGAGCCTGCAAGGGATAACAGAGGATTTTTGGCTGATTTCAAGTCCCCGAAAATTTTCTAATCCGATTGCCGAGACCTTGATGAAAAATTTTGACTGGAAAATTTAACGAAGAGAATCAGAAGGTTGGGCCGGGATTCTCGCAAAAGTGGGACTCTAACAGGTTGCTGAATAACTATTTTCGCTACCCACAACTGTCACATTGATCCAGCGACATTCGACAGGCTCAGCATGACAACAGTGGTACTCCTCGTGTTAAGGACTATTCTATTCTTCCCTCTCATTTATCAAAATATTTATTATTTTCATTTCATTAATATTGCTGAAATTAATTAGATGAACTTATATGTATTCTATCGTTGTTCACTTGTTAATTTGCAGGGGGAAGAGTAGGGGGAAGTGGGGATTTGATTATTGGGAATGGTGGATAATTGGGGAGGGTTTTTTTGGCAGGTAACGTATAGCAGGGGAGGGGTGCAGAGTGTTTTGCTGGGAGATACAGGCAATAAAAAAGCCGCCTTTCGGCGGCTTTAAGTAATTAATCCCGGCCTCGTCCTACTCTCCCACACAGCTACCCGTGCAGTACCATCGGCGCTGAAAGACTTAACTTCCGTGTTCGGAATGGGAACGGGTGTGGCCCTTTCGCTATCGAGACCGAGAAAATCGGTATTTGGAGCAATTGAATTCGTTTGAAGTAAACTGAGGAAAATAAAAGGTCAAGCCTCTCGACTAATTAGTACCGGTTAGCTAAACACATTGCTGTGCGTACACATCCGGCCTATCAACCTTGTAGTCTTCAAGGAGTCTTATGTCTTCCCGAAGGAAGAAGGGATATCTAATTTTGGAGTTGGCTTCCCGCTTAGATGCTTTCAGCGGTTATCCGTTCCGAACGTAGCTACCTGGCAATGCAATTGGCATCACAACCAGAACACTAGAGGTTCGTCCATTCCGGTCCTCTCGTACTAGGAACAGATCTCCTCAAATATCCAACACCCACGACGGATAGGGACCAAACTGTCTCACGACGTTTTAAACCCAGCTCGCGTACCGCTTTAATGGGCGAACAGACCAACCCTTGGGACCTGCTTCAGCCCCAGGATGCGGTGAGCCGACATCGAGGTGCCAAACCGCCCCGTCGATATGGACTCTTGGGGGCGATAAGCCTGTTATCCCCGGCGTACCTTTTATCCGTTGAGCGATGGCCCTTCCATCTGGAACCACCGGATCACTAAGACCTACTTTCGTACCTGCTCGACTTGTGAGTCTTGCAGTCAAGCTCTCTTATGCCTTTACACTCGATGGCTGGTTTCCAATCAGCCTGAGAGAACCTTCGCGCGCCTCCGTTACATTTTAGGAGGCGACCGCCCCAGTCAAACTACCCGCCTGACATTGTCCCTGATCCGGATTCACGGAATCGAGGTTAGAATAGCAGTGTAATAAGGGTGGTATTTCAAGGTTGACTCCACCACGGCTAGCGCCGCAGCTTCAAAGTCTCCCACCTATCCTACACATACTAAACCGATATTCAATATCAGGTTGTAGTAAAGGTGCACGGGGTCTTTCCGTCCTGTCGCGGGAAACCGGCATCTTCACCGGTATGTCAATTTCACTGAGTCTCTGGTTGAGACAGTGTAGCCATCGTTACGCCATTCGTGCAGGTCGGAACTTACCCGACAAGGAATTTCGCTACCTTAGGACCGTTATAGTTACGGCCGCCGTTTACCGGGGCTTCAATTCGGAGCTTCGTCCGAGGACTAACCCCTCCTTTTAACCTTCCGGCACCGGGCAGGCGTCAGACCCTATACATCGTCTTGCGACTTCGCAGAGTCCTATGTTTTTAGTAAACAGTCGCGGCTACCTGGTCACTGCAACCTCCTTCAGCTCCAGAAGCAAGTTCTTTCACCTAATAGAGGCACTCCTTATCCCGAAGTTACGGAGTTAATTTGCCGAGTTCCTTAACCAGAGTTCTCTCAAGCGCCTTAGTATTCTCTACTCATCCACCTGAGTTGGTTTGCAGTACGGTCGGCTGAACCACTCACTAGAGGTTTTTCTTGGAAGCATGGGATCATTTAGTTCGCTTTTCCC